>NZ_JBILQX010000273.1:0-3440 GCF_044372965.1 Elstera sp.
ATTCCGCCCATGACCAGCCAATACCTCAATCTCACCAAAAATAGCTCGCTTGCTGTAGCAATCGGCTATCCCGACCTCGTCTCGATCCTCAATACGACGATCAATCAGACGGGGCAGGGGATTGAGGGCGTCGCGCTGATTATGGCGGCCTATCTCACCGTTAGCCTATCAATCTCTGCTTTCATGAACTGGTACAACAAGCGCATCGCGCTGGTTGAGCGCTGAGGAGGGTTGCGATGACTGTTCAAACAACCAGCGCGCCCATCGAAAAGCCGCCTCTGACGGAAGTCGGAGTCATCGGATGGCTACGCGCTAACCTGTTCAACTCGCTGGGTAATTCGATCCTCACGATCGCCTGCCTTGGGCTAATCGTCTATATCCTTCAGGCCGTTCTACCATGGGCTTTGTTTAAAGCGGTCTGGACGGGAACACCGCAAGACTGCCAGGCCCAGGGTGCCGGGGCGTGCTGGGCCGTGATTGGCGAGAAGAACCGCTTCACCCTGTTCGGGCGCTATTCCTATGAGGAACAGTGGCGGCCCGCTTTGGCCATTGGGCTTTTCTTGGCCCTGGTCGGCGCGAGTTGTATTCGCCGCCTGTGGAGCAAAGCCCTAATTTGGGCCTGGGTTGGCCAAGTTTTCGTCTGGGCCATCCTCATGTGGGGCGGTGTCTTCGGCCTGACGTTCGTGAATCACGAACAATGGGGCGGTCTGCCGCTGACGCTGATGATGTCCGTTGTGGCCATTGTCGTGGCGTATCCTATCGGTATTGTCCTTGCACTCGGGCGTCGGTCCGACATGCCCGTCGCGAAATCGCTCTGCGTCGCCTATATCGAACTCATCCGCGGCGTGCCGTTGATTTCGGTTCTGTTCATGGCGTCGGTGATGATCCCGCTCTTCTTTCCGGAAGGCGTGAGCGTCGACAAATTGCTGCGCGCGCAGATTGGCTTCACCCTCTTCTTGGCCGCTTATCTGGCCGAAGTGGTGCGGGCCGGGCTTCAGGCGATTCCGAAAGGCCAGTATGAAGCCGCCGATGCGCTGGGGTTGGGTTATTGGGCCAAGATGCGCCTGATTATTCTGCCGCAAGCCTTGCGTATCGTTATTCCGCCGATGGTGAATAGTTTCATTTCCACCTTCAAAGATACGTCGCTGGTCATCGTCATTGGCTTGGTTGATTTGCTCAATGCGGGCAAAATCGCGGTCAATGATCCGCCGTGGCGGAGCTTCTATGTGGAAATGTATCTCTATATCGCGCTGATTTACTTCGCTTTTTGTTTTACCATGTCTAAATTCAGCCAACGGCTGGAACGCGACCTGAGTAAAGCCACTAGCCGTTGATCGAGGATTTAGCATGACCCCTCAACGCCAAGCGCGCCGCGAGCAACTTGCCGCCGCGCCGACCAATATCGAAGTCAGCCACGTTCACAAGTGGTATGGCGAATTCCATGTGCTCCGCGATGTCAATCTGTCGGTCAGCAAGGGCGAGCGGATTGTGATCTGCGGCCCGTCAGGTTCGGGGAAATCGACCCTGATCCGCTGCATCAACCGGCTGGAAGAGCATCAAAAGGGCAGCATTATCGTCGATGGCACGGAGTTGACCAATGATGTGAAGAACATCGAAGTCATCCGCCGCGAAGTCGGCATGGTGTTCCAAAGCTTCAACCTATTCCCGCATCTCACCGTGCTGGAAAACTGCACGCTCGCGCCGATTTGGGTCAAGAAAATGCCCAAAAAGGAAGCCGAAGCCGTCGCCATGAAGTATCTGGAGCGCGTGCGCATTCCCGATCAGGCGCTCAAATATCCGGGCCAGCTTTCTGGTGGTCAGCAACAGCGCGTGGCGATTGCTCGCTCGCTGTGCATGTCGCCGAAAATTATGCTGTTCGATGAGCCGACTTCGGCGCTCGACCCGGAAATGGTGAAAGAAGTGCTGGATGTAATGATCAGCCTCGCCGAAGACGGCATGACCATGCTGTGCGTTACGCACGAAATGGGTTTTGCCAAATCGGTGGCCGACCGGGTGATCTTCATGGATCGCGGCGAAATCATCGAACAGAACGTGCCGGACGAGTTTTTTAACAATCCACAGTCCGAGCGCACCAAGCTGTTCCTCAGCCAGATTTTGAATCACTGAGGCTTTCTATCCGGGGTTGCGGCGCGCATTAGCGTGGCCGGTATCCTATTATCAATGCAGACGACATTAAGCCCGGCGACGTTGCCGTATCGGAGGCGGTTCATCATCGGGTATGCGCGTGCTGTTCCTGACAAGGCCGGGTCGGCGAAATCACCGCACTTTACCATGCCGTCAGAGAGTAGCGGAACGTCTATGATCTCCACGGCATGGTGTTGCTGGTGTTCTTGCCAATCAAGCTGCCATGCTGGTTACAATCCAGCGTCTTGACAGTCGTCGCCCGCGCTTGCGAACGTAGTCGCCCTGCAAAACGATTATTCGAGAGCCATATGCCCAATTCTGGCCAAGCCCCTCTCGACCGCGCCACGCGCCTTCGGCGCGTCGCTGACGTGCTCGCTACCGAGGTTGGGGGCGAAATGGTTATGATGGACATCGAGAAAGGTGTCTATTTCGGTTTGGACCCCATCGGCACCGACATCTGGAAGCGCCTGAGTGAGTCGATGACGGTGGCCGCGCTGGCGGTCACACTGGTAGAGGTTTACGACGCCGATATCGCCTGCATTGAGCGCGATGTGCTGGCGCTGCTGACGAGGATGGTGGACCAGGGGCTGGTTGAGGTCTGCTGATGCGGCGTGCTGTTCGCTATGGTAGCACCCCGCCGGGCCTCCCTTGACTATTGATCCGCGCTTGGGCAATGGTCGCAGCCATGTCTTATGCGTTATGCGGCCTTAGGATCGTCTCCGAACTGCCGCTTCCTGATCTGCTGCCCTGGAGCGGCGACGACCGCGTGCCGGATGTCGAAATTCGTCTCGGCACGGTACCCGACCGGTTGGAGCGCCCCGTGTTCGAAGGGCCGTTGCTTCAGGTCGGTGCCAATGGCGATTGCCGTTACGCGGTTGCCGGCGTGGCTGCCTACTTCGTGGAGAACGGCCGACACGTAACGATACAGCCCTACATGGACCCAACGGCCCCCGACGTGCGGGTATTTCTGCTGGGGAGCGTGTTCGGCTTCCTATGCCACTCCCGTGGCCTCGTGCCGTTGCATGCCGGTTGCGTGGAAATCAATGGACGGGCGGTCGCCTTCGCGGGTGCTTCCGGGGTCGGTAAGTCGACGCTAACCGCCGCCTTCTTGCGTCGCGGCTACCGCGTATTGGCTGACGAGGTGACGGTCGTGGACGTCGCGGCGCCCGGTGGGCCGCAGGTCCTGCCGTCCTTTCCCCGTATCAAATTGTGGCGCGATTCGCTCGACGGGCTGGGCCTGCGCGCCGACGGGCTGGAGCGCAGTCGCGCCCAATTGGAGAAATTCCACCTGCCGG
>NZ_JBILQX010000274.1:0-3426 GCF_044372965.1 Elstera sp.
TCACCTTCCTTCACTTCGAAGACGATATCGACGCGGTTTTGGTCGAGTTGGATAATCTTCGGCTCAATTGCCGCCGCAAATCGGCTGTTTTTCCGGTAAATATCCAGCAAGCGCTGTACGTCGGCCTGAAGTTTGCTGCGCGTATACACGACGCGCGGCCGCAACTGCATTTCGACCAGCAGGTCTTTTTCTTCGAGCTTATCCAGCCCTTCGAACGCGATGCGGTTGACGATGGGGTTTTCGACCACGCGCACGACAAGAATATCGCCGCGATCAATCCCCACGCTCACATCGGCGAAAAGGCCGGTGGCAAACAGGGTTTTCAGCGACTTATCGACAATATCCGCCGTTACAGGCTCGCCTAAGCGGATATTGAGATAGTTGCGCACCGTATCGGGCTCGATACGCTGGGTGCCTTCGACGCGAATGGTCTGGATCACCACCTGCGGCGCGCTGGTCGCCGCCTGCGGGGCCGGGCGCGCTGCGGGCGCAGCCGGGCCTTGGCCTTGAGCGAAAGCCATCGGCGTTACAAGCGCGCTGGCGGTCCAAGCAACCCCGGCCAAAAGCAGGGCGGTTCGATTTTTAGTCCGTGTCATGATCTGCCGTTGCGCGCGAGTAATTTCAACGCTCCCGTTCTGGAAGCGCCCATCCGTGGGGCGTCGAGCCGTCATCGCATCTGTACTCCGTCTTCGCCCCAAATCCTAGACCCAGCAAGTCCTACACCAAGGAAGCCACCCACGCAAAGACTCGCAACTGCACAAGATCATTCCAGGTGGCAAAAACCATCAAACACAGAATGGCGGTCAGGCCGATAGCCGCACCAACCTCCTGCACCCGCTTGCCCAAGGGCCGCCGAAACACGGCTTCCGCAGCATAATACAGCAGATGGCCGCCATCCAACACCGGCACCGGCATCAGATTGATAAGACCGAGATTAATCGAGAGCAGCGCCAGAAACCAGACGACGCTCACCGCGCTTGTCCGCGCCACTTCGCCAGACATTTGCGCAATGCGCAGCACACCACCGATTTCCTTGGTATCGCGCTCGCCTCGGATCATCTGCCCCAGCGCATGCAGCGTGCCGGTGGTGATCGTCCAGGTTTCCTTAACCGCCTGGACCGTCGCCGTGAACGGGTCGTGCTGGACCATCTGCCCCGCCCCGGCCCCGATCCCCAGATAACCAAGCTGCTGCGTGCCGCCAAAGCGGTCTTCGATCGTTCGAACCCCGGTTTTGACCGGCAAGGTCAGGGTCGAACCGCCCCGCTCCACGGCGATGGGCAGGGTTTGGCCCGGACGGGCTTGCACGACGCGCTGAATATCTTCGAAGCGCTCGACACTCTGCCCATCGACCGAGACTACCTTATCGCCCGCCAGAAGCCCTGCGGCGGCGGCGGGAGCACCGTCGACCACCGTGCCGATCACAGGCGAGGTGGTGGGCTGCCCGACAAAAATGAACAACCCCGTTAGCAGGATAATCGCAAACGCAAAATTCGCCAGCGGCCCGCCCGCAACAATCGCCGCGCGCCAGGACAAGGACTTATACTGAAACGCGCCCTGGCGTTCTTCCGCCGTCATCGGGCGATCATCGATGCCGACGCTGGCCGGGTTCATATCGCCGGACATTTTTACGTAGCCGCCAAGCGGCAGCGCGCAAAACTTCCAGCGCACGCCGTCTTTCGCCGTCCGACCGAAAAGTTCCGGGCCGAAACCGATGGAGAAAACCTCTACCTTCACCCCGGCGCGCTTTGCGACCCAATAGTGACCATATTCATGCACGAACACGAGTACGGTCAGAATGACCAGGAAGGGGAGAAGATAGTCACCGAGAATCTGCATCATATATCCTGCTCAGGCTACCAATTGGCGGACGAAACTTTCCGCTTCGCGCCGGGCAGCGTTATCCAGTGCCAACACAGCTTCGAGGTTGGCCGGCACATGCCCCGGCACCGTTTCTAGCACGCGCGCCACCACGTCGGCGATAGCCCCGAACGGCAAGCGATGGGCCAGAAAGGCGGCAACCGCCACTTCGTTTGCCGCATTCAACAAGGTTGGGGCTCCCGCCCCCGCTCGCAAGGCCTGCCGCGCGAGGCGCAGCGCGGGAAAGCGCGTTTCATCCGGCGCTTCGAAGGTAAGCCCCCCGAGCGCCACCAGATCGAGCTTTGCTACCGGCACCGCCAACCGCTCCGGCCAGCCCAGGGCATAGGCAATGGGCGTTCGCATATCGGGCGAGCCCAATTGCGCCAGCACCGAGCCGTCACAATAAACCACCGCACTGTGAATGACCGATTGCGGGTGAATGAGAATCTCGATTTGCGGTTCCGGCAGGGCGAAGAGGTAATGGGCCTCGATGAGTTCCAGCCCCTTATTCATCATCGTTGCGCTATCAACCGAGATTTTGGCGCCCATCGACCAATTGGGATGGGCTACCGCCTGCGCCGGGGTCGCCGTGGCCATTGCCGCCGCCGTCCAGGTGCGGAACGGCCCGCCCGACGCCGTGAGCAAAATCTTATCGATAGCAGCGCGCCCCTCGGTCTCAAAGACCTGGAAAATAGCGTTATGCTCACTATCGACCGGCAATAGCCGCGCGCCGGTTCGGGCGACGGTCTGCATGACCAAATCGCCCGCCGAGACCAGCACTTCCTTATTGGCGAAAGCGACCGTCGTGCCGCGCTCAAGTGCCGCCAACGTGGGCGCAAGCCCCGCCGCGCCAACAATCGCCGCCATCAGAATATCAACAGGACGCTCCGCCGCCGCCACAACCGCCGCTTCGCCCGCCGCAACCTCGATCCCCGTGCCCGCGAGCCCATCGCGCAAGGCAGCGTAGCCCGCATCGTCGGCAATCACGGCGATACGGGGCCGAAACGCCCGCGCATCGCGGATAAGCCCGTCGACATTCTTACCCGCCACCAGGGCTTCCAGGGCGAAGCGATCCCCATGGTGGCGGATTACGTCGAGCGTGCTCTGCCCCACCGAGCCGGTGGACCCGAGGATGGTAACGCGCCGTTTCGCCCCGCTCATGGCGTGAGACTCCATCCAAAAAACGCAACGAGCAGCACCAGAACCAGGGCGACCGGCATCAACCCATCAACCCGATCCAGAATGCCGCCGTGACCGGGGATCATCCGCCCGGAATCTTTAACGCCCGCGTGCCGCTTTAGCGCCGATTCAGCCAGATCACCCGTTTGCGCCACCACGGCGAGCCCCGCGCCCAACAGAGCAAGCAGCGGCCCCGAACCCCCAACCGATGTGCCGATCAGTGCCCCAATGCCGCCCGCCGCCGCCATTCCACCGATCAGCCCGGCCCAGGTTTTATTCGGCGAGATTGTCGGCGCGAGGCGCGGGCCACCGATCATACGCCCAACGAAATAGGCCCCTGTATCGGTCGCCCACACCACGCCCCTCAGCCACAGCACCATCTCGCGGCCC
>NZ_JBILQX010000275.1:0-3399 GCF_044372965.1 Elstera sp.
CCCAAGCACACGGCAAACGCCGCGACCACCACCCAGGCGCGGTAGTTCGGCAAGAACATAAAGCCGAGGTTCTGGCCCCCGCGCAAAGCATCGGGAATCGCATAGGGTTGGCCCGAGACGCCGAACATCTGCCGAAACGCGCCTTCCGCCAGCAGCGTGAGGCCGAAGGTCAGCAGCAGCCCGTAAAGATGATCGAGCTTATAGAGATGCCGCAGCAACAGCCGCTCAACGATAATCCCAATCGCGCCGACAATCAGCGGCGACAGCAACAGCGCGGGCCAATACCCGATACCGGCATAATTGAGCAACATCCAGGCCACGAACGCGCCCATCATATAGAGCGCGCCATGGGCGAAGTTGATGACGTTGAGAATCCCGAAAATGATCGCGAGCCCCAGCGACAGCAGGGCATAGAAGCAACCGTTAATCAGGCCGATCAAAAGCTGACCGTAAAGGGCAGCCATCGGCACACCAAAAATTTCTGTCATGAACGGGAATCCGGGTCAGGGCTCGCCCTCCGCCCGCAGCCCAAGGGCCACGGACGGAAGCCGACGCAGAAGGAAACCTGGGCTCTTACTTTACCAGCGGGCAGCCGCCATCCTTTTCAGGACGGAAGGCTTCGTCGCCGGGAATGGTCGCCAGGATCTTGTAGTAATCCCACGGGGCTTTCGATTCCGCCGGGGTCTTTACCTGGGCCAGATACATATCGTGGACCATGCGGCCATCGGTACGAATCTTACCGTTCTTGGCGAACATATCATTGATCGGTAGTTCGCGCATTTTCATCGCAACCTTGGTCCCGTCATCGGTGCCAGCCGCCTGAACCGCCTTCAGATAATGCAGCGCCGAGGAATAGACCCCCGCCTGCACCATGCTGGGCATGCGCTTCATCTTATCGAAGAACCGCTTGGAGAAGGCGCGGGTTTCATCGTTCATATCCCAGTAGAAGCCGGTGGTCAGGGTCAGGCCCTGCGCCGTTTGCAGCCCGAGCGAATGCACGTCGGTGATGAAGATGAGCATCCCCGCGAGGCGCTGGCCGCTCTGGGTAATGCCAAACTCCGCCGCCTGCTTAATCGTCTGCACGGTATCGAGACCGGCATTGGCAAGACCGATCACCTTCGCCTTGCTGGCTTGGGCTTGCAGCAGGAAGGAGGAGAAATCGGCATTGGAGAGCGGGTGGCGCACACCGCCGAGCACCTTACCGCCGTTGGCGACAACCGCCGCCGTCGTGTCGCGTTCCAGCGCCTGACCGAAAGCATAATCGGCGGTGAGGAAGAACCAGGTATCGCCGCCCTGCTTCACGGTCGCCTTGCCGGTACCGTTGGCGAGCGCATAGGTGTCGTAAGTGTAATGCACGCCGGTTACAGCGCAAGCCTTGCCCGACAGATCGGAGCTGGCGGCCCCATTGTGCAGAATGACCTTATTCTTTTCCTTACCGATTTCCTGCACCGCCAGCGATACGGCGGAGTTCAGCAGATCGGTGATCACGTCGACCTTATCGGCATCGACCCATTTGCGGGCGATCGAGGCGGCGATATCGGCCTTATTCTGATGGTCGGCGAAAGCGGTTTCGATGGGCTTGCCCAGAACCGTGCCGCCGAAATCGGCAATGGCCATTTTCACGGCCTCAAGGCTGCCCTGGCCACCCACGTCGGCGTAAACGCCCGACCCATCGGTGAGCACGCCGATCTTCACGATATCATCAGTAAGCTGGGCCTGCGCCGAGCCTGCGGCAAGCAAAGCCGCACCGGCCAATAAAACCGTGCGGAGCGTGCCGTAGGTGTGTTTCGTCTTGGTCATCGGAATTTCCTCCCCAAAATTGTCCGATTACACGCCGAGGTAGCGTTTCAGATCCTCGGTCTTCGCTTCGAGTTCATCGGCGGCAATCGCGTCGACAACCCGTCCGTTTTCCACCACGTAGTGACGGTCGGCGACCGTCGCGGCGAAGCGGAAATTCTGTTCCACCAGCAGCACGGTAAAGCCGCGCGCTTTGATTTCCCGGATCGTTTCGCCGATCCGGTCGATGATGACCGGGGCCAGCCCTTCGGTCGGCTCGTCCAGCATCAGCAGATTGGCCCCCGTGCGCAGAATCCGCCCGATGGCGAGCATCTGCTGCTCACCTCCCGACAGTTTCGTGCCCTGGCTGCGGCGGCGTTCCTTGAGGTTCGGGAACATCGTATAGATTTCCTCGACACTCATCCCGCCCGGCTTCACCACCGGCGGCAGCATCAGGTTCTCCTCGACCGAAAGCGCCGCGAAAATCGCCCGCTCTTCCGGGCAGAAAGCAATCCCGCGCCTGGCAATCGTATGGGGGGCGCGGTCGATGATGTTTTCACCCTCGAACGTTACCGTGCCCGTGCGCTTGCCGACCAAACCGATGATGGATTTCAGCGTCGTGGTCTTGCCCGCGCCGTTGCGCCCGAGCAGGGTGACGACTTCGCCCTGGCGCACATTGAACTCCATCCCATGCAAAATATGGCTTTCGCCGTAATGAGCATGAAGATCGCGCACCTCCAAAAGAGGCGCGCCCTGAACATTAGTGGTGGCCATGACCGGACCCCATGTAAGCGCTGATAACCTGCGGATTCTGCGAAACCTCGGCATAGGTGCCTTCGGCGATGATTTCGCCCCGCTGCAGCACCGAGATTGTGTCCGACAGGTCGGCGACGACCGACAGATTATGTTCCACCATCAGCACCGTGCGGCCCTTGGCCGACTGTTTGATGAGGGCGGATATGCGGCCGATATCCTCGCGCCCGAGCCCCGCCATCGGCTCATCCAGCAGCATCACATTCGGCTCCAGCGCCAACGTGGTAGCGATTTCCAGCGCGCGCTTGCGCCCATAAGCCAGTTCAACGGCGGTATGGGTGCGAAACTCCGACAGGCCAACCGCGTCAATCAACTCGTCGGCGCGGTCGTTATACTGATCGAGAATTTTCTCGGACCGCCAGAAATCGAAACAGCCGCCGCGCTTACGCTGCAGGGCCACGCGCACGTTTTCGCGCACGCTGAGATGGGGGAACACCGCCGAAATCTGGAAGGACCGCACGAGGCCGCGCTGGGCGATGGACGCAGCTTCGACCGAGGTAATATCCTCGCCCCGGTAAAATATCTGGCCGCTTGTCGGAACCAGGAACTTCGTCAACAGATTGAAAACCGTCGACTTCCCCGCGCCATTCGGGCCGATCAACGCGTGAATCGTGCCTTCTTTGACCGATAAGTCTACGGATTTAACGGCTGTGAAGCCAGAAAACTGCTTCGTCAGCCCCCGCGTCTCAAGGATAGCGGTGCTCACCAATTCGTATACCTCCCCCATGCGAAGCTTTTATTGCTTCTTTCCGTCCGAGTTTTCCTCGGTACGCCCGACAAGACGAGCCAACCTGAGTGATCCGTCAACTC
>NZ_JBILQX010000080.1:0-14965 GCF_044372965.1 Elstera sp.
AAGAACAGCAGCATCATGAGGCTAGACATCAGAATATCAGAAACAAACTTCACTCGGCGGCGGATGGGTTGACCAAGGTTATTTTTTGCGACCAACATCATGAAATCTTGTCCAATAAAACTGAGCTGATCAAACCCCAGGATCGGCAACCCGCCTAACGAGGGAACGACCGCAAAGGGCAGGCGCTCCCAAACCAAGTCCGATAGCAAATCACCATAAGTAATCATCTCCTGGTCCGAGAGGGAGAGGATGATAAAGCGCCCACCCCGCCTTTCACAGAGCTGCCGCCAAAGTTGGCCATTTTGGGGCGTCGCCATCACCGCAGGATCAATAACGTCAATAATCTCATAACCAAGGGTCGGATCGGCGGCCAAAGCCCGGCGAATATGCTCCGTCACCTCCCCCGTACCAACCAAAAGCGAGGGAATCCGCCACAACCCTAATCGGTTTAAGATCCGCCGCGTGATGAAGCGGCCCAAGGGAAGAAGCCCGGCGGCCAAAAGCCACGTACTCACCAGCCACAAGCGAGATAAGTGATATTTGGCCGCATAAACCAAAAATCCTTCCGCCAGCAGCATGATTAGGCAAATGATGACGATATGGGAATAGGCAGTCCAAACCGGGACCGGCAATCTATAGTGGCCCAGAACGAAGAAGATAAAGATGGCGAAGCTTGCGAGTACGGCAAATTGTATCGCCCGCCACTCAAATGTTAGGGCGATTCCCTCGGCATAAGCGCCGTCAAAAGAAAGTCCATTAACCAGCCCCCCAACGAGTAGGGCCATAAAAAAAGCCAATAGGAAGGCAAAAATATCTGACGCCATTACAATGGCATGACGAAATCCGTAAGAAAAACCCAGACGATGACGCGAGCGGTTTTGTTGTTTTAAACGTTCGTCGCCGTGTTTTGCATCTTCCATTTCCTGCCAGATCACTTCATTTTTTGTTTTTAATCGATGATGCGCCTGCCGGGCCGCCGTTCGAACAGTATACTACGGGCATTGGCATGTGATCACGATTAGTTTTTTTAAGCACCCGATAGGTCTCATGCGCAACCCTTTGGGAGGGTGTCCCTAGACAAGCAGCAACCGGAGGCCCCAGGATGACGGAATGCGGATCTTGCTCCACGATTTCGGGTGTTACGCTTTCATCCTCCCGCTGGCGCGGTGGCTCGCCGATCAGGGGCATCAGGTGCTTCACTTGAGCGCCAAAGAACTGGTTGGCCCCCGGGGAACCCCCGTTCAGCGGAAGGGCGACCCGCCCGGCCTTACCTTCGATACGGTCCGTCTGGGGCGGCCTTTTACGCGCTATTCCTTGCCCCGCCGCCTGCTGGATGAATACCGCTATGGTCGGGGTTTGGTCGGTAAGATCCTGGAATTTCAGCCCGATTTGGTTGTTTCAGCCAATACGCCGCCTCTCGCCCAGGCGGTTGCGTTTCGGGCTGCCCGCCGCCGCGCGATTCCCTGTGTTGGATGGGTGCAGGATATCTTCAGCCTTGGGGCCGCGCCAATGATGGAAAAGCTGCCAAAACCCATCGCCACGCTTGCCCTGGCCGCCCTGCGCCGGTTGGAATTCGGCACCTTATCGCAGGCGGCGGGGCTGATCGTCATCGCCCCTTCCTTCCTTGCAAGCTTGAAGGATCATGGCGTTCAGCACCCGATGACGTTGGTTCAGGAGAATTGGGCCGCCTCGTCCCCCGACACAGTAGAACGCCAGAAAGCTTGGGCTGAAGCGCAAGGGCTTGGCGGGGCCAAAATCATCCTCGCGGCGGGTACTTTGGGGCGAAAACACGACCCGGACCTGTTGGCACAGCTTGCGACCGGCCTTGCGACCCTGCCCGACGTTCGCCTTATTGTTGTCAGCGAAGGCCCTGGACGGGATTATCTCGAAAAACTGAAAGCCGTCACGGCGCTGCCCAATTTGAGCTTACTGGATTATCAGCCGTCCGCGCAGGTTCCGGCGATGTTGGCCAGCGCCGACATCGGCCTCGTGCAACTCAATGCTCTCGCCAACGGCATGTCCATTCCCTCGAAGGTCTATAGCTATGCGGCGGCAGGCTTGCCGATTTTAGCCGCGATTCCCCAGTCAAACCACGCCGCAGGGTTGATTCGCGACTATGGTCTTGGATGTGTCGTTGAACCCGACGATCCTCATGGGTTTGTGGCAGCGGCGCGGCGGCTGCTGGAGGATGCGCCGCTTCGGCAGGCGTGCGGCGCGGCGGGGCTGGCGTTTACCGCCCAGCATGGCGATATCGCCATTATCGGCGGTCGGGTCATGGCGTTCCTGGAAGAGGTCCGGGGTCGGACCCTACAAGACCCATGATCGGGTCGGAGTAAAACGGTGAAAAAGATAGTGTCGCCCAAACCGCTCATTCCCCTCCTGCCCATCGGACCCGAAGCCGATTTGCTGCGCCGAGCCGCGCTCTGGCCCGCCAAAACGATCCCTTTTGCTGCCGATGAGATCGATGCCCTTGATCGGCCCGTGCTGCTTGAGCTAGCCCAGGAACACCGGCTGCTGCCCGCCCTCTTTGGTGCTATTGAGGCATCCGGCTTAGGCCCCAATTGGCCGGAACTTCATGCCGCCCAACAGCGGGAAAGCATGCGGGCGCTGCATCAAGCCGCCACAACCTTGCGCCTCCTCGACCTTTTCGAGCAAGCCGGATGCCGCGCTTTAGTCTTGAAGGGGCAGGCACTGAGCGCACAGCTTTATGGGCGTGCTGATGTGCGGATGTCGTCGGATATCGATTTTCTGATCGATCCGATGATGATGTCCAAAGCACATGATATTATTATTGAAAGCGGATTTAAACCCCTTTACCCGGTTCCTGTCGGGAATCTTTCTTTTGTGAATAAAGATCAGGCGTATTTTTCCGGCAAAACTATGATAGAACTCCATTGGCGTTTATTTGATAATCAGGCTTTTTTGCCTTGGTCTTTTGATTATTTATGGTCCAATCGGTCTTTTGTTAGCTTAATGCAAAGCAAGAAAGTACCAACCCTTCCTCGGGGTCAGCATATTTTTTATCATACTTTGCACGGTTTGCGTCATGGATGGCAGCGTTTACGCTGGCTGGTTGATTTAGCCATTCCATTTCAAAATAAAAATGATATGGAAAATCTAATTTTACTTGCAAAAGACTATAATTTTGTTCCTGCGATCCTTCACACGAGCATGATATTGCACGAGTTTTTCAATACATCCCCAGGCACAGAAATTAAGACGAGCAAAAAACAATATAAATCCGCAAAACGCATCCACACCCAGGTGGAAATTCTGGCACGAATCCGAAATGAAAAAAAATACAATAAATTCACGATGTGGATCGGAAAAAGAGTATCAGAAACACGCATTGACATAATGCTATCCCCAAACAATGAGTCAATTATTTTTGAAATAAAAAAATTACTTATTAGCAGAGCAGATCTTATGGATGTAAAACTACCTAAAAAAATGCTGTGGCTCCATATTTTTATTCGACCTTTCCTTCTAATGCGAAGGGTTTTTTTCCGATATTGGAATCGTAACTCCGATTGAACCGGCAACCGGCCCTGGTTGACGCGACGCGCAGAGCCTGGGCAATCTTGTTGCAGGCCCTGGATATTTTTGTGTAATCCGGCGTATAGACTAGCCAAAGACTGCCTTGAACGGAGATCGAAATGTCCGACCGGCTGTTCCAGGCCTTGTTAATCCTCCTCTGCCTCGCGCCCCTACCGTTCGGGAGCCATCGGCCCTGGGCGTGGAGCCTGCTCAGCCTTTTGGTCGGCCTGCTCCTCTGCGCCTGGGGGTATGGGGTTTTACGGAACCATGTGCGCCTTGCCGTCCCGCTGCGCGCCGTAGCCCCCGTGCTAATCCTGAGCGGGAGTGTGCTGGTATGGGCCACCGTGCAGGCAATGGTGCCTTTCTCGGCGCCCTTTGCCCATCCGCTCTGGGCGGAAGCCGCCGCCGCCCTGGGCCAAAAACCGCATACCGCCGCAATCTCGCTCGATCCCGCTGCCACCTGGGGGGCCATTCAACGCTGCCTAACTTATGGCGGCATCTTCTGGCTGGCTTTGCAGTTGGGGCGCGACCGGGAGCGCGCCTATTTGGGCCTCCACTGGCTCGCGCGCGCGGCGGTCCTTTATGCCGTTTACGGGTTAATTCTGTTTTTTGCCGGGGTGGAAGCCATTCTTTGGTTTCCGAAATGGGCCTATTTGGGCGACCTCACGTCCACCTTCGTTAACCGCAATGCCTTTGCCACCTATGCGGGCTTGGGGCTGCTCCTCTGCCTTGCGCTCGCCATCCACGCGCTGTACCGGGCGACCAGCGGCGGGCGGCAGGCGTCGGCAGATCGGCGGCTCGGCTTGCGCGACCGGGTTTCGATTCTGATTACCGAAGCTGGAACCGCCGTTGTCGGGATCATTCTCCTCGGCACGGCGATTTTGCTCAGCCACTCGCGCGGCGGTTTCATGGCGACCGCGATCAGCATGATCTTACTTATTCTCGCCGCGGCCACGGCCGGGCTCATTGCCCGCAAGTGGGCTACGCTGTTGCTGGCGGGCATGTTGACGTTGGGGACGATGCTCGTGATCGTCAGCGGCGAGGCGACCTTGGAGCGGATCGCCGAAAGCAACGAATTGGAAGGCGAGCGCGGGTTTCTGTTCAGCCTGACGAGCGATGCCATCGGTGATGCCCCTTGGACGGGCCATGGCTTCGGGGCCTATCTCGCCAGCTTCAAACCCTATCGCTCGGCCGATCTCGGGCGCGAAGTGTTGTTTGATTATGCCCATTCGATGCCTTTGGAGCAGGCCATGGAGTTGGGCATCCCGGCGGCCCTGCTCTGGCTTGCCGCCCTCCTGCTGATCCTCGTTCGCTGCACTATCGGGCTGGTTCAGCGGCGGCGCAGCCAAATTCACCCCGCCCTGGCGATTGCGGCGGCAGGCCTGCTGATAACCCATAATCTCTTCGATTTCAGCCTAGCAAACCCGGCAATCTCGGCGCTCGCCGCCTATCTAACCGGGGTTGGGCTCGCGCAATCCTGGCCGAGTGGGGACCTGATTGCCCCGGTTACGGCATCCGATCCAACCGATTCACCCGCCGGAACTGCTGCTCATCCGATGGCATAACCGTCGCCAGGGCCTCGGTAATCACAGGGACATACGCCTGCACGGTCAAAAGCTGGGGAATTTCTTGCGGCGATAGCACCCAAACCAGCCTTACTTGGCGCTGCACCAATTGCTGCGTGTCGGCGTCGAGAACCGAGTAGAGGTCCAGACCCAGGCGAAGACGCGGCAGCATGGCCCCCGGCACGACCTGCCCGGCCAAGAGGGCAACCCGAAGCGCCTGTCCCGCTTCGACGGGCTTACCGTCCTTCAGGCGCAAGCGCGCGAGCCGCACCCAGCCGCTGGGGTCCCCTGCCGCCTGCCCCAGAGCGGCTTCAAGCACGGCTAGCGCCGACGGATCGCCCGCGCGCTGGCGCATCAAAGCTTCGAGACTGCCGCCCCGGTCGCTGGTCGCCCAAGGGACGATAAACGGTGCCATCCGCCCCGATTCTGCCAGCGCGTCAGCGATTTCGAGAAACAGAGCCGGGGTTTCCTCGGCGACTCCCCCCCGCTGCAATGTTTCAAGCCCGATGCGCGCGGGTTCCGCCTGCCAGACTGACCAGAGCCGGGCCGCCCCGCTTAGGCACAGCAGCCCGCCGAAGGTTAGCGCAAGAAGCGCCGGGACCGAGCGGCCGGCGCCATCATTCTTGGTAGTAGCCGCCATAACGCCCGTAATACTGAGTGTAATCGCTGTAGCCGTAGCGTGCATGACGCCGAGTATCGACCCGCGACAGGACGATCCCGGCTAGTTTTGCCCGTGCATCGCGCAACAACCGCACGCCGGTGCGCACAGCTTCGCGCGGGGTGGAATTCCAGCGGACGAGATAGATCACCCGGTCAGCAACCCCCGCCAGCACGCGGGTATCGGCAACGGCGAGAACTGGCGGGGTGTCGAGAATAATTCGGTCGTAGCGGGCGCGCAGCATTTCCATAACGCGATCCAGCGCTTCCGGCGTCAAATCCATCACAGGATCACCCGGTTTTTGCTTTTCGCCGCCAAGACGGCCCGCAGGCAGAAAATCAATCTCCCCGACCGCATCGCGGACAATCACATCTTCCGGCGTAGCAGAGCCGTTAAGCAGTTGCATAATGCCGCGTGCAACATCGACATTCACGGCCTTGTGCAACCGAGGCCGGTGCAAATCCCCGTCAATCAGCAGAACGCGCTCATCCGTGCGCTTGAACTGGCGCGCAAGGCTAAGGGCGACAAAGCTTTTCCCTTCTTCCGGGACCGAGGATGTCACCATAATAACCTTGTCGTCCGGTGCGCCCGATAGGGTTAGCGCCGTGCGCAGGGTGCGGAAAGCATCGGCGAGGCCCGAACGTGGCCGCTTCAGAACTTGGCTTTCAGCGGTGCCGCCCCGGCGCCGCGCGACAGGAACCGACGCAAAGACGGGCAGACCGGTAATATCCTCCGCCTCATGGGTGGACCGAACGGCATTGTCGAGATGATCCAGCAGGAAAACCAGCGCGATCCCGGCCCCAAACCCGACCAACAGCACCGCCGCGACAATAAGCATGCTGCGCGGCGCAGAAGGCCCGCCCGGAATTTCGGCCGGCGACAAAATGCGGGCGTTGGCGCGCTGAATCCGATCTTGCTCAGCATCGCGTTTGAAGCGAGCCAAGAAGGATTGATAGAGCTCGCGGCTTGTTTCCGCATCGCGTTCCAACTCACGCAGGCGAATTTCCGCCTCGCCCGCCGAATCATTCGTACGGCGCAGAGACGCAAGCTCCCGCTCCAGCGTCCGCGTCCCAGCAGCAGCAACTTCCACCTCATTCGCGACGGAGGTGCCGACCTTTTCGACTTCCAACGCGATCTTGGCCCGCAGTTCCGTGAGATCGGCCCGCAACGCTATGAGACGCGGGTGACGCTCGCCGAATGTTTTGGCCCCGTCGGACATTTCCCGCAGCAGGGTTACTTCCTGTTCACGCAGGCGCTGGATGAGTTGCGATTGCAGTACATCAGACGATGTATCGACGGTGCCGCGCTGGCGGATCAACGCGCGCACCTGATCGAGCCGCGCCTGCTTCTGCGCCAAATCGGCCCGCGCGATGACCAAGCGGGAATTGATCTCGCTCAATTGCTGTTCGTTGACAGTGCCACTGCGATCGGAATTGCGTCGGAGATTATTCATCATCCGATACTGCTCGGCCGCCGCCTCGGCTACAGCAACATCGCGCCGCAGGCCTTCAAGCCGTTCGGATAGCCAGCCTGTAACCCGGCGGGTTTCTTGGAACCCAGCCTCCAATCGGTCGAGAATATAAAACTCAACGATCATATTCGCAACACGGGCGGCCTTTTCCCGACTTTCCGACGTTGCCGCAACGGTAATTACATAAGACCGGCGTGAGGCGCGTACATCGACACGACCGAGGAAACGATTAACAATTCGAGCTTTTTCAATCCGCTCCCGCGCATCGGGCGATAGCTCGGGTATTACCTCCACGGGCCGCGCCGGGCGCCATTCTTCTGGAAGCCACTCCAGCGCCATGAGATCGGCCATAAACATCCCGAAGGCCGACGGTTTCCGCAGCTTGGGATTATATTCCGGGTCGTTCGCAAGGCCGAGCTTCTCAATCACCCGCCACGCCAAGGGCGTCGAGGTCAGGACTTCCGACTCGGTCATGATCGCAACTTCGTTGAGTCGCGGCCGATAGGGGTTTGTCCGGTCCAGCAGTGTATCGCCGTTTTCGCCGCCCTCAATCAGCACTTCAGCCGTTGCGGTATAGAGCGGCGTTATCTGCTGAAGATAGAGAAGTGTCGGAATCAGCAACAGGAGAACGATAGCAAAAATCAAATATTTGCCGCGCCATAACACGCCCCGCACCCACCGAAAACTATCCCGCCCCTGAAACACGAAAGAGACAGGCGAAGACGGTACAGGAGGCAACGGCTGAGCCGAATTTGACACGAAAGCTTCCCCTTAACCCTACATTTGCAGCCCGAGGCGCAGACCGATAAAATTCTGATTGAAGCTTCGGTTCACGAGTTCCGAGTCCTTCGTACGGTGAGCAAGCTCACCGCTCACAAAGAGATTCTCGTTAAACGCATAGGTTACACGACCGCGCATCTCATAAAGAATTGAGTCGCGGTTAATACCTTTGAAATCATCGTAATAGACGCCCGCGAAACCGGTCAGCAGAATATTCCGCGCGTACTCGTGACGCACCAGCACACTTGCCGATGTCCTCACCATACCAGAAACATTCAACATCGTGGTTTCCTGAACCGAGCGCTCAAAAGTCGGCACAACGAGAGTCAGACGGGAAGGCGTCCAGTTAAACGAGGCTTTGAAGGCCAACCCCGCCGGATCTTTGAACCGCTTATCCTTATAGTCTTGCGAAAGATACCCGATCAGGAAATCCCCGCGAATGGTTTCTGCCAAATCTACGCCAATACCGCCCTCGACCCGATAGCCGGAGCTGTCGCGGTCATATCCGGCGCGATCCAACCCCCGGTCATAATCGCGCTGATTGACCGAGGCCGCGATAACGGCGGCATACCCCGGAAAGATCTCATAGGAAGCGCGGCCCGATAACAAATACTGGGTGCGGTCGCGGTCGGAGTTATCAATGGTTCCGATTGTCGTCGGCACATTGTCATAGGCCAGCTTGGTCGCCCCGCCATCGAGCGCGAAGGTATAGCGGCCTTGCCGTACCTTACCGCCAACTCGGGCATCGTTCGTCCAGATTTTCGTCGGCTCTTTTCCTTGTTCGGCTTCGTTGGAGCCGCGCTCTTCTGCCAAGGCCGAGAAAATATAGCTGCCACTCACCTCGAAGGAGCGATTGAATTCATACAAGCCATCTGTAACCACGCGCCCCTGGACGGTGTTATCGTCTTTATATTTAGAGTAGCGACTTGCTTCGAGACTAACGTTTGTATTCCAAAAATAATTCGGCTCTCTTAGTCGTAATGTTACTTCAGGCCGAACGATACTGATGAAATCACTCTTTTTACCTTCTTCCGTCGCATAAATATTATCATTGTAGGTTTGATCGAATTCGATCTTGGGCAGAAGCAAAAATTTTCCCAAGGTAATGCCCTTGGGCTGATAGCGATCCGCTAATTGGTCCGTATCATCGTTTTCCCGCGCATTGGTCGGCGGATTGGGGTCTGTGGTGATCTTGGCACCGCCCGCCCGTCGGGGATCCTGCCCCGGCGAGGTCTCGGGGCGCGGCCCTGACTGGGCAAGCGCCGTGCAGGACATAAGCAAAGCGAGCCCCCCAAAGCTAGCATGCCGCCAATTAACCGATTTTAGCAGTTGCGCCATAATGTCACTCTCACCATAAGCGGTTATCATTCAATCGCCCCATCCCGATGTTTTGCGGCGGTCGCGACAGAAACACAAGACCGGAAACGCCCAAGCCCGCCAAAAACTGTAACTTTATGACAGATTCTCTGGGCTGGTTTGCAAAAAGGCCTCCATCCCGCCGTCAATCACCAGCGCCGTCAAAACCCCGGAATGGAAGGCACCCGTATCAATGCCAATCCGGTTGGGTCGCACGTCCGGCGTTTCAGTAATCGTATGACCGTGCACGATTTTACGATCAAAGCGGGTGCGACTCGACAAAAACGGCTCCCGGATCCACAAGAGGTCATCGCTTTTCTGAGCCTCCCACGCGAGGCCCGGTCGAATGCCGGCATGTACAAACCCATAGCCACCAGAGCTCCACCGGTCGCGCAAGGTTTCCAGAAACTGCCGATGGGATGCGGGCAGATTTGCCGCAAGCCCTTCTGAGAGCTTCTGCCGCCAGAGGGCCCCGCCGCCTGAATTAACACCGTAGCTCTTCAAGGTTTCGAGTCCGCCGTAGTCCAACCATTCGGCGCCTCCCTCAGCATCCTTGAGGAAAGCAAGCATAGCCTCCTCGTGATTGCCGCGCAGGTAGATGCGCTCCGCCCCGCTGACAGGGGCCGGGCCGAGCAGGCGTTCGATAACCCCCGCGCTATCCGGCCCCCGATCCACATAGTCGCCAACGTAGACGAGCATTACCGGCTGCCCCTGCCGACGCTGCGCAGCATCGGCGGCAATTAGCCTATGCAGGGCATCCAGTTCCCGCGCGCACCCGTGAATATCGCCGATGGCATAAATCAGCGCTCCCCCTTCCTCGGAAAGAGGCCCGGCCTCGGGCGCAATCACACCGAAGCGGCGGCCGATACGGGCCATAAAACCGAGACCCAAGACCATCGCTTGACGCCCCTCCCCTTTTCAAAACTCTCTGGTCGCCATATGCTTAGAAGCACGGGAACGAAAAAACTTCTAGCATCGGGGCACCGCGAAGGGTACCCCAACGGAGATACCCGGTCTTCATCCCTCAGGGTATCGAAATGATGCTGCGAGCAGAAAAAGGTGACAAGGTATGACCCCCACTCGGACACCGATGCAGTTCCATCGCCGCTTGAAGGCCCTCACGGCCGCCCTAGGCTTGACCTTGCTGGCCGCCTGCGGGGGCGGGGTTTCCCTGCCCGGCGGCGAAGCCCCCGCCACCATCGCCAATCCGGCGGAAAGCTACCTGCTGGAGCCCGGCAACCGCATTCGCGTGACGGTTTTCAATCAGCTTAATCTCTCCGGCGACTTCCAACTCGATCCGGGCGGGTCGATCACCTTGCCGCTCATCGGTTCGGTTCCGGCGGCGGGCGTTACCGCAAGCGGCTTCGGGCAGCGCCTTGAGGAGCGGATGAAGCGCGACGGCTATCTGCTCGATCCGCGCGTTGCCGTGGAAGTGCTCACCTTCAATCCATTCTACGTGATGGGTGAAGTGCGCGGCCCCGGCGAATTCCCCTATGCGATGGGCATGACCGTGCTCTCCGCCATCGCACGGGCGGGAGGCTATGATTATCGGGGCCGCCAGGGCGAGGTAATCCTGGTGCGCAACGTTGGCGGTAAGCAGCAAGAATATCGCGCCAATGAGCGCACGCCCATTTTGCCGGGCGATATCATCCGCGTTCTAGAGCGGAACTTTTAAGCTCGGGCCGATTTAGGCCGCGCGCACAACAGTGCTGGCGGATCAGGGCGTAAACCCGATCCGCCAACATCGGAAAAGACTCAGTGATGCTGGCCAGCGGCGGGCCCCATGGAACCTGCTCGTTCGACCGTTACCGTTACTTGCGTCGCGCCCGCTTTTTCGAACACCAGCGTCAGCGGAAAGACGGTGCCGAGCTTCAGCGGCTGCTTCAGGCCCATCAACATCAGATGGAACGCCCCCGCCGGGCTCAGTTCGGCTTTTTGCCCGACCGGAAGATCGAGTGCTGCAACGTGCCGCATTTCGATCACGTCGCCCGATTTCACGTTCATATGCAACATCACCTCGGCGGCAACCGGGGTCGTGGCTGAGAGCAGCCGGTCGGCGGTCGTACCCCTATTGGTGAGCACCATATAGGCCGCGCCATTCGGCATCGCCGAGGTTGTTGCCCGCGCAAAAGGATGGCTGATCTCAATCGATCCTGCCTTAAAATCATGGGCGGTGCTGGCCGTGGCCGCGAGCACGAGACCCGCGAGGGTGACGGCGCGGCAAGCGCGTAAGAGAGCGTATGACATTTTAATCCTCACGAATTTTTTGGGTTCAGACGGGTGCTAAACGCCTTCGGGAGGGGCACGGGGTTGCTGCGGCTCGAAGCGCGCGGGTAAAGCCCTTGTCGGTGGCGACGGCCTGCGCCAGCGGAGGCCAATCGAGCGTACCGGCGGCAAAAATCCAATCGTGGTGGGCGGAAGCGCAGGCCCACGCGCATCGGTGACAAGACAGCACAGCCCGCATGCCGGGTCGTGGGGCACCCGACCGGGCATTGGTTGTCCGCTTGACGTACACAGGGCAACCGGCCCGCCAAGCCACTGGCTGAGCATGCGCTCCGCAAGGGCCTCTGCCGACGCTTGGGGGAGGGACGCCGATGGCACCGACGCCCGGCCCTGCCCCAGAAGCACGAGACTTCCCAGCATCAGCATCAGCAGCGGTTTTATGGAAAAGCGCATCGAACTCTACAATCCCTCAAGTGGCAGCATAAAAAGCGCTTCCCCCCAATCGGTCAAGCGCCGCCTATCGCCCCCTTTATTCCCAGACTCACCCCAGCGCCGGTTCAACAATCGAAGGGCTTAGGAGGCTGCATCCTCATGCTCCTCCCCGTCGTGGCCGGGCCGAACGACCGTGACCGTACAGGGGGCCTCAGCCGCCACTTCCGCCGAAACGCTGCCCAACACCCGGCGCAGGGTAGAGCGTGCCCGCGCGCTCATCACGATATGATCGATGTGATTGGCCCGCGCAAACCCCAGAATCGCCCCGGCGGGCGAGATGGCTTCGAGCACATGGAATGTCACCTGATCTTCGCTGAGCATGAGCGGGTGAGCCCAGTGGCGCAATTCGAGCAACCGCTGCAAATGCTTATTGTCGCCCGCGTCATCCAGGGTCGAGTCTAACGCGATGCGATTGAGCTTCAGCACATTGAGGCAGGCGAGGCGCGCGCGCGGCATGGATTGCAACACCTGGCGCACGGTCGCCCGCATTGCGTCGGCCACCGCATCCGATTGGGTCGCAGGATCGACCGCCGCCAGAATAATCGGTGCCTCCTGGCTATGGTCGCGCGTGACCGTCAGAATTGTGTCCGCCTTCATCCGCCGCCGCCAAACCGTCATTACCCCATCTTGCGCCAGTCGGTGAGCGCGCCCCGTGAGCGGCATTTGCTCGGGCGTGCGCAAATCGAGCGCCAGTTGCGCTGCCGTTGCGTGCCGTTCGGTGGGATCGACCGCAAGGCAGCGCAGAATGATCTCCTGAAGCCACGGCGGGCAGTTGGGCCGCAAGTGGCGCGGCGGCACGGGATCGCGCCAGAGCCGCTTCTTCAAGCCTTTCAGGCTTTGTGGGTCGCCAAATGGGCGCACATTGGTCAGGAAGAAATAGAGCAAGGCCCCCAAGGCAAACAGGTCGGATCGCGGCTCGCGCCGCTGCCCTAGCACCTGCTCCGGCGCCATATAGGGGGCGGTGCCATAGGGTAGGCGAAATTCCTCCGCCATCAGATCGGGTAAATGCCGATGGGACGAGAGACCAAAATCGATCAACGCAATCTCGCCACTCGGGCGGACCATCAGGTTCGACGGCTTCACATCCAGATGAATAACATTCTGCCGGTGCAGCGCGTGCAGCGCCTGGGCGATTCGCGCGCCAATATCTGCCACCTCGGCCACCGGCAGGGGCAGATCGGGCAGGCGGCTGAGTAAGGAGGGGCCGTCGATGCGCTCCATGATCAGATACGGCAAACCGCCCACCTCGCCGCGCGCAAAGAATTTCGGCACGTGCGGGCCACTGAGACGCGGCAAGATCATCTGCTCCATCTCGAAACTGACGATCGCCGCCGGGTCCTCCCCTTCCGCCAGAATGGGGAGTTTCAGAATCATCGGCGGCGTCCCCGGCTCGGGCCGCACGGCCCAAAGAACGGCCATGCCGCCCCGATGGAGTTGGTTTTCGAGCGTATAGCCGTCGATAGTCCGGCCGGGTTCGAGCGTCAAAACCATGATCAATGCCCTCGAAAAAGCCGATCTGCGAGTAAGGTGGGCAGCCCCGCCGCGCGGATTTTGGCGGCCGCTGCCGCAATGTCATAGGGAACGCGCTGGGTTGCGAGGCTTGCCGTGCGCGTGTCGTACAGCGCATAGGCCGCCGCCGGATTATCGTCGCGCGGCTGACCGACCGAGCCGATCAAGACGAGCCAGCGCCGGGGCGGCAACAACGGCACCGGCTGCCCCGCCACCGGCGTGAAATGGGTCATCTTGCCGATGCTCGACACGCCATAGAGCGCCGGAACATGCACATGCCCGGAGAAGATTAACCGCGCCGCGCACGCCTCCAGACTGGTACGAGCGGCGAGCGCATCGGTCACATAGCGCCATTTTTCCGGGGCCGAGGCGTCCGCGTGAACATAAAGCCGGTCATCCTCCTCAACCGTCAACGGCAGTTTGGCGAGAAAAGCCTTGGCCGTTTCAGGGAGGTGCGTTTGCGTCCAAGCAATCGCCGCCGCCGCCGCCTCATTCATCCGCTCGGGCGCGCCCAGCGCCGCCGCATCATGATTGCCGCGCACGGCTACCGCGCCTTGCGCCACGAGATCGGCGACGGTTGCCACCACCCACGCGGGATCGGCCCCATAGCCCACATAATCGCCTAAAAACACGAAACGCTCCGCCCCCCGTGCCCGCGCATGGGCAAGGCAGGCGCTAAACGCCTCTCGGTTGCTGTGAAGATCGGTCATCAGCGCGATGAGCACCGCAGTTTCCTTCCCGGACTAAAGCGCTACGATCCGCACGTCCACCCCTGCGGCGCGCAGACTATTGAGCGCCGCGGCGGGCGCGCTAGCGTCGGTGATCACCAGTTTCACCCGCGCGAGCGGGCAGACGCTGATGGAGCCGCGCGTTTCGAATTTGGAGCCATCGACCAGCAGAATCAAATCCTGGGCGCGCTTCAGCAGCTTGGCTTGGGCGCGCGCAATCAGCGGATCGCCCGCGATAACCCCCATCGGCGTCAGCGAAAAGCAACTCATGAAGATTTTGGAGGCGGTGTAATGCTGGATTGCATCGTCTTCGAATGGCGACAACACAATGCCCTGCTCCGGGTAAATTTCCCCGCCCGGCAGCACGATGCGGCTCGCCGTATTCGCCCCAAGCAAAGCGCTGGCGATGGGGAAGGAGTTGGTGAGGATATGCAGGCGCCGGGGGGCCAGGGGCTCGACCATCTGATAAGTGGTGGAGCCTGCGCTAATTATGATCGATTCCCCGTCCTCACAAAGATCGACTGCCGCTTGGGCAATAGCGCATTTTCGCTCGTGATTCAGCGTGCGGCTAGCCTCGAAGCCTTTTCTGGCAAGGGAGTGGGGAGCGGCAGGATCGAGCGCCTGCACACCACCGTGAACCCGCTTG
>NZ_JBILQX010000276.1:0-3368 GCF_044372965.1 Elstera sp.
ATATAACAATATGCTACATTCTTGCGAATCATACTTATTCTAAACTAATTCGGCGGTTTTCCGATCCCGGCAAGGCCCCCGGCGCAATCAGAGCGTGCTCTTGCTCAGCGCGGGAGATTGCAGTAAAGTGAGAGGATGGACGAAAGCACATTCGGCAAAGCCGGTTTGCCTTTGGTAAATCGAGTTTATGGCCGATCAGAGTTAGGGTGAGCTAAATGGAAAAGCAGCAACGCGATAGCAGCAACCTTCCCGACGCGGTATCGTCGGAAACGCAGCCCATGCGCTGGGTCGCGCCGCTGCGGTCGATTAAGACGTTTTCGATTTCTGAATTTACACAGGGCGGTACCGGTCCAGGCACGGATTTCTTGGAGGTTTCTTTTACACAGTCTTAACCACTAAGCTCTGAGTTTAGCCTGCGATATTGCTCCGACGAAACTGTTCTGAGGTACGGTGGCGGCTAATGCCCTTTTTGTGTCTCTTGATGCTATGAGCGATTTTCGCGGCTATGCGGCGTTTGAGTTAGAAGAGCGCACAGAGGAGGATTGTTCACGGGTCGGCGCGGGGTTTTTAAGCCTAGGGCTTGGAACTCCGAGGGTTTGGCGGAATGGGGTTGTTGCTCTCGCACACGCCCAACGGGTTATGACGCCGGAAGACAGGGCCGAAAGACAACCAATCGAAGACTCGGCTGGGCGTGTTATTCTGTTCGATGGGTATCTCTTCGAGCCCTCCCCGCTTATCGCCGACCTGGGCCTTCGCCCCCAAACTCCCGACTCCCAAATCGCAGCGGCGTGGCTCGACCGTTATGGGTTTGACGCGCTCCCCAAACTAAAGGGCGACTATTGCTTTGCGCTGTGGGACACGCGGGAGCGACGGTTGTACGTCCTCGTCGCCCCAATGGCCCAACGCATTGTTTATTGGTACGCGCGCCCAAAAGGCTTTTGGTTTGCCACAACGCTGAGCGCACTTCATCAGTTCCCCAGCGTTCCTAAAACCCTCGACCCGCTGCAACTCGCCCTGCACTTCACCGCCTCGGTCGCCGATCCGGCGGATACGCTGTATAAAGATATTCGCCTCGTGCCGCCGGGAACCTATCTCACCGCCGATACGCATGGCGTGCGGGAGCAAACCTTCTGGCGTCTCGACACCCGCCGGCGCTTAAGTTTGCCAACGCCGCAAGCCTATGTGGAGACAGCGCGCGATCTGCTGGACCAAGCCGTCCAACGGAGCTTGCGCTGTGCGGCCCCGCCCGGCGTTTTAATGTCGGGGGGCCTCGATAGCTCGGGGGTGGCCGCAACCGCCGCACGCCTGCTCGACCCGGCCCGCCTCTCGACCTATACGGTCGAGCCGCCGCCAGGGCACGCGATTGGCAGCCGAACGGGGTGGTATGATCAGGAACGGCCCTATGTCGAGGCGCTCGCGGCCCGCTACCCAAATATCCATTCGCATTTTTGTCATAGCACCGATCCGGCGTCGATCGAAATGGACCCAACCCCCTTTTTCGTCGCCGGGAGCAGGATGCAGTTTACCGCCAATCAGATTGGTTGGTTTGATCCGGCCTGTCGCGCTGCGCAACAAAATGGACACGCCGTACTGCTGACAGGTGGGGCTGGAAATTTAACCCTCAGCTTCAATGGGTTAAGGGGCTTGGGCGATTTTGCGCGGACGGGGCGCCTGGACAAGCTTATTCAACTGCTGCCAGGGGCCGCTCGGTTTCGACAGGGGACGCTATGGGGCACCCTTAAGACCGAAGTTTTGCTGCCCGCTCTGCCACCGAAACTGCGCGCGGCCCTATGGCGCTGGCGGCATCCGGGGGAAGAGCCCTCCACAAAATATGCTGCAATCCGGTCAGACTTCGCGCGAGAGGTCGGGTTAAGCGCCGTTCGAGAGGCCCTGGGGGACGATGCGCTGTCGCTCTATACCACCGACAGTCGAAAGCTCATCGCGCATCTTGTGGGAGCTCAGCGCGTCCGCCCCATCGAATCCCATCGAATGATAACGGCCTATTATGGCTTTGAAATCCGCGACCCGCTCGGCGATCCCGATCTGACCGAATTTTGCCTGGCGATCCCGCGCGAACATTATCTCTTAGGCGGGGTGCAGCGCAGCCTCGCCCGCCGGGTCCTCGCAGACCGGCTGCCGCCCGCCCTGCTCGCCGAGCGAGGCTATGGTCAGCAGAACCCGGAGTGGTTTGCCCGCCTCTCCGCCCAACGCGAGAGTTTTGCAGCGGATATTGAGCGCTTGGCCAATGTCCCCCTTGCCGCCGACATGCTCGACCTGCCGCGCTTGAAACAATTGATCGACACCTGGCCGACGGATGCTGAGACGGCGCAGGCCCGGCGCTTTGACTATCAGGTGTTACTGACGCGCGCGGTTCAAACCGGGCGCTTCATTCGCTGGGCAACCGGCGGCAATCAGTGATCCTACGGCAGATAGCCTAAGCGCCGCATAACCGGCCCGTGATCGGCCTCAATCCGGGCGATCTGGGCAGGGGTCAGCCGGTCCCGCCAGCCCTGCACGCGGCCCTCGCCGAAAAAGCCGCCAACCCCGCGCCATTCAGCAAAACCGGCGGTGGCCTCTTGGCGGCGTAGTTCTGTAAGGTCCGTGGCGGCGACAGCGGCTTCGACTGCGAGCGGATCGACCAGCAGCCCCAGGGCCGCTATCAGACCGGTCAGGGCCGCCCGAGGATCGGCCCTCATGGACTCGTAGGGCAGTAGGTGAACGGGGAAGGGTGCCCGATCAAGCCAGCCTTCAACATTCTCGCTCCAACTGCCCCAAACTTCCAGCAACCGAGGCCGAAGAACGCGCCGAGATCGGCACATCCGCCTATCGGGCGTGCCCATGAGCGTGATGGCATCATCGACGCTTTGCCCGATGTGCCGGGCAAGCGATACGGCGACATCGCGGGGGTCGCGCACCAAATATATCCCTCCCCGGACAAGATCGGCCAAACAAGCCGCCCCAGTAATAGAGACCGGAGAGCAGATATTATGGGTCTTCAAATATAACCTTTGATTTAACTGGCGCAACCATTGGTCAAACGCGTACGGCTGCCAGGCTAAAATCTCCGCATCGGTCAAATCCCCGGCCGGGATGCCGATAAGCTCATCAAACAGGGCCCGCTCGTCCCCCCGCCCTCCCCCCAACGTTAGGGCGTTGATGTGAACCGCCGTCCCGCCTGCCGTGTAGGACTGTAGAAGCAAGCGAACCCAGGTATTGCCTGACTTCGGATATGAAGCGAGCCAATAAATCCCGCTCATCCGCGCGGAACCTCCACGAGGGCGCGGACCCTATCGACCAGCGCGGGAAGATCGGCCAGATCCTCGCTGCGGGCCACTTCCATCACCGGCGCCGCTTCGATCAACCGCGCC
>NZ_JBILQX010000277.1:0-3367 GCF_044372965.1 Elstera sp.
AGCCCGGCAATACCGCCCGTCACTTGGTCGCCCGGCACCAGCGGCCCCACCCCTGCCGGAGTTCCCGTCATGATGAGATCGCCGGGTTGCAGCGTGACCGAGCGCGACAGAAACGCGATAACATCCGCCACCGGCCAAATCATATCGGCAAGGTCGCCGGTTTGCTTCTCGACCCCATTCACCGAAAGCCAGATCCGGCCCTGCTTGGCGGTTGCGCCACTCTCCACCCGATGCAGCGGCGCAATTGGTGCCGATAAATCGAAGCCTTTCGCAAGGTCCCAGGGCCGCCCCGTGGCTTTCGCCGCACCCTGCAAATCCCGGCGCGTTAGATCGACGCCAATGCCATAGCCGAACACATGGGACAAAGCATTCTCGGCAGAAATATCAGCGCCTCCCGTTACCAGCGCTACCACGAGTTCGATTTCATGGTGCAGGTTCTGCGTGTCCGGCGGATAGGGGATCGTGGCCCCGCTCTCCACGACCGCATCGGCGGGTTTGCAGAAGAAAAACGGCGCTTCCTTATCCGGGTTATGCCCCATTTCGCGCGAATGTTCGGCGTAATTGCGCCCCACGCAGAAAATCCGCCGCACGGGAAACCGCGCCGCCTCCCCGGCAATCGCAACCGAGGCTTGGGATGCGGGAGGGAAGACGAATTGGGTCATGGCAGGGCCTCTTGTCCGACAAATTGAGTCGCTATCCTTAGTCACGCGCCGCCCCAACGCAAGGCTCTTCCCACAACCATCGGCAGGGCGCAACAGTCCCAAGCTTATGGATCCCAGGCGATTAGGGGCGGCGAAACGGCGCGAGGTGCAGCAGGAGCGCAGCAAAAATCAAACCCGCGGCCAAGAGGAAGGTTATTTGCATGCCAAGGGTCACGGCTTCGGGCAGCGCGACCGACTGACCAAATGTTTGGGCCGTAAAGGCGAAGGTTGCCCCCATCACCGAGGCGCCCGTAATCAACCCAAGATTGCGCGACAGAGTCAGAATACCGGAGGTAACGCCGCGCTGATCGGCGGGAACCTCCGCCATAATCCCCATCGTGTTGGCGGCTTGGAACAGTTGATAGCCCGGCGTTAGAAGTACGATAGCGGCACTATAGCCGATCACCCCGAACGGCACCGGCAAGAGCGCGAGCGCAACCGCCCCAACGAGCATGAGTCCGAGCCCGATGCGCGTTGCAGCCGCCGCGCCCAACCGATCGACAAGCCGCCCGGCGGGAAAGCCGCTGAGGGCCGAAAGGAGGGGGCCAAGCGTTAGAACCGCCCCCACGCCGGTCTCGCTCAGGCCCAGCGCTTGGCTCAGATAAAACGGCCCGACAATCAATGTTGCCATCATAACCGTCGACACCAGCCCATTGGCGATAAACCCGGCACAGCGAGCGGGATCGCGAAGCAAGCTCTGGGGTAGAATAGGCGATGCGGCCCGCGCCTCAATCCGGAGAAATAGCCAAAAACCCCCGCACGCCGCTAACAGCAAACCCCCATTCCATACATCGAAATGGCCCTGTCCAAGCGTCATGGCCAGCGCATACGCCACGAGCGTCAGGGCTAGCACAAGGATGCCGAGCGCATCGAATTTCCCCGCTTGCGGCTGGCGCGGCGTCGCAGGAAGCGTGCAATAGGCCAGCAGCAGCGTCAGCCCACCCACGGGAACGCTGACGAGGAAGATTGCCCGCCAGCCCCCTTCGGCAATCAATATCCCGCCCAAGGACGGCCCGAGCGCCGTCCCAATCGCCGACATGGTTCCGAGCAGGCCGATCGCGCTCCCTGCTTTTGCTTTGGGAACAATTTCGCTCACAAACGCGATCGTCAGGGCCATCATAATCGCCGCCCCCAGCCCCTGGAGCGCCCGGGCGGCAATTAACAGCCAAAGGGTGGGGCTAAGGGCACAGAGGAGCGAGGCCACCGTGAACAGCAGCATCCCCGCCAACAAAAGACGACGGCGGCCCAGGAAATCACCCAGCCACCCCACCCCGACGATCAAACTGGTTATGGCGAGAAGGTAGGCGAGCACAACCCACTGCACCGCCTGAAACGGCGCCTGAAACGCCTGGGCCAGCGTCGGCAACGCGACATTCGCAATGCTCGTGCCGAGGGCCGCAAGCAGAATGGAAAGACATAGGCTGCCGAGCGCCCAGCGCTCGGACGATTTTAACGCGGCCTGTTTCACGCTGGTCTTCCTTGTTTGAGAACGCTTTGAGTGACGTTACCCAAACCCTAAGGGGCAACCGCATAAGGCGGAACGCGCGGCATCTGCAGTTTATTCGTGCATGAAACGCCTCATCAGGCGCGCCGCGTGCTAGGCTTGCGCCATGGTGATGCCCGATCTCAATTTGCTGATTGCCCTCGATGCCTTACTCGCGGAAGAGAGCGTCGCCCGCGCCGCCAAACGGCTACGGCTAAGCCCGTCGGCGATGAGCCGAACCCTCGCGCGGTTGCGCGAGGTGATGGGCGATCCCCTCTTAGTGCGGGCCGGACGGGGGCTTGTCCCCTCACCGCGCGCACTGGCGCTGAAAGCTGAGGTGCGCGACATCGTCCACACGGCTGAGACGATCTTGCGACCGTTAGAAGCCCTTGACCTCGGGCACCTCACGCGCAGTTTCACGCTCCGCGCGCGGGAAGGCTTTGCCGAGACCTTCGGCCCCGCCCTAATAGCTCGGATCGACGCGGAAGCGCCCGGTGTGCGGCTTCGTTTTGTGCCGAAATTGGATAAGGACAGCAGCCCGTTGCGCGACGGCAGCGTCGATCTTGAAACCGGCATCTTGGATGGGTCGATTGGGCCGGAAATTCGCGCGCAAGCTTTGTTTCAGGATCGCTTTGTCGGCGTTGTCAGGGCTCAACATCCGCTTGGTGAGGGCGTGATGACGGCGGCCCGCTACGCGGCGGGGCGGCACATCGCGGTGTCGCGGCGGGGCCTTGCAAAAGGTGGGATCGATGCGATTTTAGCCCGGCTGGGGCTCGAGCGCGCAATCAAGATCAGCGTCGGTAGTTTTTCAGCCGCCCTCGCGCTAGCGCGCGCGTCCGATCTCATCGCCACGGTGCCCGCACGCCATACCGCCGCCCTCCAGGCCGGGATGTATCCCTTCCCGCTGGACGTGCCGGAGATTACGATTTCGCTGCTGTGGCACCCACGGCACGAGGCTGACCCCGGCCATCGTTGGTTACGAGGCTGCGTGCGTGAGGTTTGTGGTGCTGGGGCGAATGGCCAATAGCAAAAGCCCCGTCGATTTTCGTCGTCGGGGCTTTGTTTGGTTGCGGGGGCAGGATTTGAACCTGCGGCCTTCAGGTTATGAGCCTGACGAGCTACCGGGCTGCTCCACCCCGCGTTATATTTTAAGGCTGAGATTTTTGAGGGCTTGTGATGTGTG
>NZ_JBILQX010000278.1:0-3359 GCF_044372965.1 Elstera sp.
GACGACACAGCGATACCTTGCCGTCGCTGACAAGGAGAAAAGGGCGGCCCTGGAGGCGGCGGCATCTAGCGCGCTAAGGGCTTCGTCTGGTTCCCACACCTTGCCGAGTCCCACACGCTATTCCCACACACTCCAGGGCCAGTTCGCCGCCGAAGCGACGGAACCCTTGAATTCGCTGGTCGGAGCGACAGGATTCGAACCTGCGACCCCCAGACCCCCAGTCTGATGCGCTACCAGGCTGCGCTACGCTCCGACCGTTTTGTGCCAAGGCTTATCACCGCAGCAGGTGGCGACTATAGACGGGGTGTGCGGGGCTTGCAAGCGATGGCGACGCCGGGGGTTGTATGGGATGCCAAGGGTTTATGGACACCGCCCATAAAAAAAGCGACCCGAAAGGGCCGCTTTTTCTAAATCTCGCTTCCGAACACTAGCGCGGCAGGCTGCGGATCAGCGCGCGATGCGCCGCCTCAAGTTCGGCAATCGAATCTTCGATCACGGCGCGCGTTTCAATCGGCAGCAGTGCCACCGGCCCGCGCGACAGCGCTAAGGTCGGCAAACGGGGGGCCGCGGGCACTTCCACCGGCTCCAGGTGCAGATCGGCATCTTCCGACGGCATTTCAGGCGCTTGGCCGGGGGCCAGACGGTCTTCATCGGTCAGCTTGGCGTTCGGGGTTTTCAGAAGCTTCTGAACGCCCTTAATCGTATAGCCGTCCCGATACAGAAGTTCGCGGATACGACGCAGCAAATCCACGTCTTCCGGGCGATAATAGCGGCGACCGCCGCCGCGTTTCAGCGGCTTAATCTGCGGAAATTTGCTTTCCCAAAAGCGCAGCACATGGGGCGGCACGTCGAGATCGGCGGCAACTTCACTGATTGTCCGGAACGCGCTGGCCGATTTCGTTACGCGGCGCGCGCCCTGGTCCGTCACCTCGGCGGTGCTCATTCACCCGTCTCCCGTGTTTCAACCGCCTGCATGCCTTCGTTGATCCTGTTCTTGAGAACATGGGACGGCCGAAAGACTAAAACTTGCCGTGGCATGATTGGCACTTCTTCCCCAGTTTTGGGGTTGCGGCCAATGCGTTCGCCCTTTTTACGCACCGAGAAACTGCCAAAGGAGGAGATTTTGACCATCTCGCCGTCGGCAAGCGCGTCGGCGATTTCCTTCAAAACCGTTTCCACCAGTTGAGCGGACTCGTTTCGGGACAATCCAACTTCCTGATAGACCGCCTCGCTAAGCTGAGCGCGAGTTACTGTCTCTTCGGTCATCGAGCCCCCCTTTACCTATCAGCCCGTACCGTACCGCCAGTGCGGCGATCCGTCAATTGCGTTTGTCTAACAACGCATTGGGTAGGCTTTCTGAACCATAACCTGAGTCCATCCCGCAATCGGAAAAGCGCGACACCCTATGGTATGTCCACACCCTGCCCGACCCGCGCTCTGTTACAGGCTTATCACAGCTTAGATGAAGTGATGGATTGAGAAAACTATTTATGACATTGACCGTTAATGTTTTTTTAATAGGATTTTCACCGCATTTTATCGATCTGCGCCGCGCCTATCCGAGGGTGGCGATCAGAGGATAGAGCGCCGAGACAACCAGCAGCGCCGCCATGGCGATATTGATCTGCCGAACCCGGCGCGGATTACTCAGCAACCGCCGCATCAGCGACCCGAACCCAGCCCAGCAAGCAATGCAGGGGCTGCCAACGATCAGAAACGACAGCGCAATCACGATCACGCTCAGGCTAAACGCCTCGGGCATTGCATAGGTGGAGATGGCACCGATGGCCATCACCCAAGCTTTCGGATTAACCCATTGAAAGGCCGCCGCTTGCAGGAAACTGAACGGCTTTTGATCCGCAATACTATCAACGCCCGCCCCCGCCATCGGGGCCGAGTGAGCAATCTTCCAGGCGAGATAGAGCAGGTAAGCCGTTGCCACCACGCGCAAAATATCGTGCAGATGCGGAATGCGTTCAAACAGTTCGCCTGCCCCGAAACCCACCGCCGCCACCATGCCGGCAAAACCAACGGCAATGCCTAACAAATGCGGCCCGGTGCGCCAAAAGCCGAAGGTGAGACCGGAGGCCAACAGCATGGCATTATTCGGGCCGGGGGTGATCGTTGTGACAAAGGCGTAAGCGGCGATAGCGAGAAGAAGATCGAGCGTCATGGTCCAAGAGTTCCTATCGACGAGGGGAGGACAAGGAAGCTTAGAGCCGTGACACAATTGAAAAAATACCTATAGTGTTCCGTGACACTATTTTGGAAATCCAATGCGTCTCGCCTCCCCCTGGATCCCCCGTCTGAGCGATAACGCCGCCCGCCCCGCCGACCGGCTGGCTCAGGCATTGGAAGAAGATATTCACGCCGGGCGCATCCCGGCAGGCGCGCGCCTGCCCGCCCACCGCGACCTTGCCTATCGATTGGGGATCGGCCTTGGCAGCGTCACGAAAGCCTATCAGCGCCTCGAAGCCCTCGGCCTTGTCACCAGCGCCCAGGGGCGCGGCATGTTTGTACGTCATAGCGACCTGAGCCTGAGCCCGCCGCTCGACCTGAGCCTGAATGCGCCGCCGCAAATGCTGTCGGATCAATTCTTAGCGATGTCGCTGGGCAAGCTCGCCCGCCGCCTGGATGCCGCCAGTTTCGGGGCCTATGTTCCCCCCGCCGGGCGGGCCGATCACCGGGAGGCAAAAGCGGGATGGCTGCGCGACATGGGCATTCCCGCGACCGGCGCGCGCACGCTTTTGTGCAATGGCGCGCAACAGGCCCTCGCCGTGGCCGTCGATATGATGGAGGCCGCCGGGGTGCAAATCCTGGTGGAACCCGTCACTTACCCTGGAATTCTCGACCTGTGCCGCCGACGCGGCATTACCCCGCTCCCCATCGCCGCAGATGCGGACGGGCTGTTGCCCGAGGCGCTGGAACGGTGCCTTCACGCGCTGAAAGCTGAAGGGCGGCGCGGGGCCATCTATCTAATGCCGACGATCCATAATCCGACGACCAGCACCCTGCCCGCCGCTCGCCGCGAGGCCATCGTTCGCCTGTGTCGCGCCTATGACGCCTGGATTTTGGAAGATGATGTGTATGCCCCGCTGGCCGATAGCGGCCCGCCCGCCCTCGCCCATCTTGCGCCCGAGCGGGTTTTCTACGTCGGTAGCCTCTCGAAAATTGTCAGCCCCGGCCTGCGCATGGGCTGGCTGGTGGTGCCACCTGCCTTCGCCGCCGCCGCCGAAGCCATCCTTGCCAGCAGCACGACAACCGCCGCCCCGCTCTCTTGCTTTCTGCTGGTCACTTGGCTCGAAGACCGGGCGGTCGATACGCTGATGGTTGCCTTAAAACAGGAGGCCGCCACACGC
>NZ_JBILQX010000081.1:0-14761 GCF_044372965.1 Elstera sp.
TATGAAAATTATATTTTTCGAAACTCTTTCTACATTCTCAACTTAATATTTGATGGAAACAATCAAAGCAGCCTGCTCGAAATAAATAAAAACGCCATTAACGACTTTGGTGATTACCTCAGATCTATAAGATATAGGTATTTCTATGATGGTAGCTGGACGTTCATCTATTCAGTTGTCATTCTTCTAGGTTTTGCATTTCTCTCGGTAACAATACATCGGAGAAAAATCAATAAAGTTAAGGAAATTTTTTTTCGGCATATCCGGGAAGCCGTCAAAATATTGTAAAATATCCCTGTGAAATATCTATTCGCGCAGCATCACCGAAAGATTTGCAATTTTCACGGACGGTTTTGATGGGCTGCGGTATAGTGCCCCCATGTCGACCCGGCCCCCGCCCGACCCCAATGCGCCCGACCTGAATGCGCTTGCCGAACAGTTCCTCGATCTGTGGCAAGGGCAGGTGTCCGCTTGGGCGAGCGATCCGGCGACAACGGAATCGATGGCGCGGCTCTGGGCGCTGTGGGGGCTCACCCCACCGCCAGGACACGCGGCGTCAGCGCCCTCTTCTGCTTCGGGACCCGCCTATCGTGCTGTCGACCCCGCCGCCTCACAGCCGTTCCCAGGCCGATCCGCCCCCCCGCTTGGGGCCGCGCCCGCTGCCGCTGCATCTCCTGAGTTGCTGGAGCTTCTACTCAAGCTCGCTGCCCGCCTCGCTGCTGTGGAGCAGCGGTTGGCCGATCTTGAAGGGGCTGATGCCGCCCCCACCGCCGATCTCGGGCGGGTTTCCCCCGGCCCCCGGCATCCCCCTAAACCCTACCGGCGGCGCGGCCGAGTCTAGCGGCTTCGATCCCATCCGCTTTACCCAGGCCGTCGAAGCGGCGGGGCGGCGGCGGCTCGGGGCGTTTCTGACGGGGGTACAGCGCTACCGCGACCATCCCTATCGCCGAAACCTACACGATCCGCAGGAACGGGCGCGCTGGGGCAATATCCGCCTGCTCGATTACAGCGAGCCCGGCGCGACAGGCCCCCTGCTGCTGTGCCTGCCGTCGCTGATCAACCGCGCCTATATTCTTGATCTTACCGAGGAGCGCAGTTTTCTGCGCTGGCTCGCGGGCAAAGGCCTTCGCCCGCTGCTGATGGATTGGGGCACGCCGGGACCCGATGAGGCTGATTTCACCCTCACCGACTATATCGAAGGCCCGATTTTCGAGGCGCTAGCGTTGGCGAGCGCGCAAGCGGGCGGGCGCGTCGGGCTGCTCGGCTACTGCATGGGCGGGCTCTTGGCCCTGGCCGCCGCCGAACGGCACCCGACCCTAGTCGAACGCCTGTTGCTGCTCGCAACCCCCTGGGATTTCCATAGCGACCCCGGCCAAGCGCGGCGGCTAACGGCGGCGCTGCCCGCGCTGATGCAGACCATCGATTGGCACCAGGGCCTGCCCATCGACGTGATCCAAACCCTCTTCGCTGGGATCGACCCGCTGCAAATCGCCCGCAAGTTCGAAGCCTTCGCCCGCCTCGCGCCCGACGGCGGCCCGGCGCGCGCTTTCGTCGCGCTGGAGGATTGGCTGAACGACGGCGTGCCGCTGGTGGCTCCGGTGGCGCGGGAAACCTTGGGCGGCTGGTATCGGGATAATAACCCGCCGCAGGGGCGTTGGCGCGTTGCGGGCCGCCCGATCCGCCCCGCCCATGTGACGATGCCAACCCTGTCGCTGGTACCGAAAGCCGACCGCATCGTGCCACCCGCGAGCGCCCTTGCCCTTGCCCACGCGATCCCCGGCGGGCTGACCCACGAAATCGGCCTCGGCCATATCGGCATGATGGTCGGCGCGCGCGCGCCTGCGCTGGTGTGGGAGCCGATTCGCGCCTTCGTCATGGGGGAAGATGTTTACCCGTTGGGCGGGACCCCGTAAGCTCCTCTCACAATCGGCTGAACGCCGCATTCGAGGGAGAATCACCAGATGACCGATGTCGTAATCGTCGCCGCCGCCCGCACCCCCATCGGGTCGTTCAGCGGCGCGCTGTCCAGCCTGCCTGCCCATAAGCTTGGCGAAATCGCCATCCGCGCCGCGCTGACGCGCGCTAAGGTCGATGGGTCGGACGTAGATGAAGTCATCCTTGGCCAAGTCCTCACCGCCGCCACCGGCCAGAATGCCGCCCGTCAAGCCGCGATGGCCGCGGGCATTCCGCAGGAAAAGACGGCTTTCGCCATCAACCAGCTTTGCGGCTCGGGCCTGCGCACGGTCGCCTTGGGCTTCCAAGCGATCCGCAATGGCGATGCCAACATCATCGTTGCGGGCGGTCAGGAAAGCATGAGCCTTGCCCCCCATACGCTCTACCTGCGCTCGGGCACCAAGATGGGTGCCGCCGAAATGCAGGATACGATGCTGCGCGACGGGTTGATCGATGCCTTCCACGGCTATCACATGGGCGTTACCGCCGAAAACATCGCCCAGCGCTGGCAGCTTAGCCGTGAAGAGCAGGATGCTTTCTCAGCCGCCTCGCAGAATAAGGCCGAAGCCGCGCAAAAGGCCGGGCGCTTTGCAGATGAAATCGCCCCTGTGACGGTCTCGTCGCGCAAGGGCGATATTATCGTCGATCAGGACGAATATCCGAAGCACGGCACCACGCCGGAGAGCCTTGCGAAACTGCGCCCCGCTTTCAATAAGGACGGCACCGTGACCGCCGGGAATGCCTCGGGCCTCAACGATGGTGCCGCCGCCCTCGTGCTGATGTCCGCCGAAGAAGCCGTAAAGCGCGGCCTGACCCCGCTGGCGCGCATCGCCTCCTGGGCCACCGCCGGCGTCGATCCCGCCATCATGGGCACGGGGCCGATCCCCGCCAGCCGCGCCGCGCTGGCAAAAGCCGGGTGGACCATCGACGATCTCGACCTGATCGAAGCCAACGAAGCTTTCGCTGCCCAAGCCATGGCGGTGAATAAAGACCTCGGCTGGGATACCAGCAAGGTCAATGTCAACGGCGGCGCGATTGCCCTCGGCCATCCCATCGGGGCGTCGGGTGCCCGCGTGCTGACCACGCTGCTCCATGAAATGCAAAAGCGCGACGCCAAACGCGGCCTCGCCACCTTGTGCATCGGCGGCGGTATGGGCGTGGCGCTGACGGTTGAGCGGTAGGCTTTTCAAACCAGCGGGCGGGGCCGCCTAAATGCCCCGCCCGCTCCCCAATCTCGCCGCCCTGCGCGCCTTTGAGGCCGCCGGGCGGCATTTGAGTTTTTCCCGCGCGGCGGACGAACTCTGCGTTACCCAAGGCGCGATCAGCCGTCACGTTCAAACGCTGGAGCACGAGTTGGGTTTGTCGCTGTTCGAGCGCACCCGCCCGCTGACGCTCACCCCCCACGGGGCCGCCTATCACACCGCCATCCGCCAAGCTTTCGCTGGGATGATCGCCGCCACCCGCACCGCGCGGGCTGAGGCTGAGGCCGCCGCGCCCCGCCGAAAAATCCGCGTGACGCTGCTGGCCTCCTTCGCCGCCCATTGGCTGATGCCCCGCCTGCCCGCCTTCGAGGCCGCCCATCCCGAGATCGAGCTTGTGCTGGAGCCGAGTGTTCGCTGGGTCGATCCCATAGCCGGGCAGGTCGATCTTGCCCTACGGTATGGCAAAGGAGGTTATGAGGGTTTAACGGAGTGTTTTCTGCCGGAAACCCTCGTCCCCGTTATCGCCCCGTCCTACTACCCCGCGCCAACGCTGGAAACCTTGCTGACGCATCGGCTGCTGCACCCAAGCGATACCTGGGAATGGCGCGACTGGCTCGCCGCGCAAGGAATCGCATTGGAGTCGATCCCGCAGCAACAGGCGCTCGCCGATTACAATATTACCGTGCAGGCGGCGCGCGACGGGCTGGGTGTCGCGATGGGCCGGCTCAACCTCGTCGGCCCGCTGATCGCGCGCGGCGATTTGATTGCCCTGCCGTTACCCTGCCTTGTGGGGGTGTTCGGCCATTGGTCGATTATCGATCCCGCCCGTGTTGATGATCCGGCGCTTTTGGCGGTGCGGATTTGGCTCCGGCAGACCGTCAACATGAATCAAACTCATACTCCCTCCGCAGGAACTTGAGTCGCGCGCCTCGGCAGGATGGAGCAGGCTGACACTCCCCTATCTCTTGAGGAGCCTCCCATGATCCGCGACCGCCTGACCGCCCTTGGCCTGACCCTGCCCAAAGCCTCCGGCCCCGGCGGGGCCTATGCGCCCTTCGTGCTCAGCCCGAAAGGCACGCTTTACATCGCGGGCCAAATCCCACAACTCGATGGCGAGGCGCAGTTTTTTGGTCGCTTAGGGGAAAATGCCACAGTTGAGCAAGGCCAAGCCGCCGCCCAGCTTTGCGCCCTTAATATCCTCGCCCAGGTCGAAATCGCGCTGAACGGCGATTGGAGCCGGGTGCAACAATGCGTAAAGCTGAACGGCTTCATCGCCTGCACGCCCGATTTCACTCAGCAGAGCCAAGTGATGAATGGCGCGTCGGATATCATGTTGAGCGTTTTCGGTGAAATCGGTCGCCACGCGCGCACCTCCGTCGGCGTTGCCGCCCTGCCGCGCGGGGTGATGGTGGAAGTCGATGCGACCTTCGAGGTTACACTATGATCCCGCGCCTGCACTTCAACCATTCCGCCGCCTCCCCCTGCCCGCCGGAAGCGCGCGCGGCGATTGCGGATCATCTCGCCTTAGAACAGGCCATCGGCCCGGTCGAAGCCGCCATCGCCGTCGCCCCCCGATTGGCCGCGATGCACCGGACGGCGGAGGCCCTTGTCGGGGCCGCGCCGGGGCAGGTGGCCTTCACCGAGGGCCAAGGCCGGGCGCTGAGCTTCGTTGCCAGCGGGTTGCGGCTAAGCCCCGGTGATCGGATTTTGTGCGCGCCGTCCGAATGGGGCGGCACCGTGTCGGCCTTCGAAGCCGTTGCAGCAGAAGCGGGCGCAACGGTGGAAGCCATCCCCATGACGCCCGATCACCTGACCGATCTCGACGCTTTGGCCAAGATGCTGGACGAACGGGTTAGGCTCGTCTCCGTTACCAGCGTTTCGGTCAGCGGCACGGCGATTCAGCCGATTGCCGCCATTGCCGCTCTCGCCCAAACCGTCGGCGCGCTGGTCGCCGTCGATGCCAGCCAGTCGATCGGTTGGCTACCGCTCGATATGGGCTTGCAGGGCATTGATATTCTGACCGCCAGCGGGCGCAAATATCTGCAAGGGCCGCGCGGGGTAGCACTCCTCGGCCTGTCCGCCCGCGCGCAAGAAATTCTGCACCCGCCGCCGCCCGACGATTACTCGGCCCGTCAAAGCGATGCTTTGCGCTGGGAATCGGCGGAATATTCCTATGCCACGCGCCTCGGTTTCGGCGCGGCATTGGACTTGCGCGCGGCCACCGTGGCGAGGCTGGGGGCCGAGTTGATTGCAACCGCGACCCGGTTGGAACGAGCCCTGCTCACCGTGCCCGGCCTGCGCTTGATCCGGCCCAACGGCGGCACCACGCCCGCGATTGGGCCACTGGTCGCCTTCGAAATCGCTGGGCAGGAGCCGGGGGCCGTGCAGCGGGCGCTGCATGGGGAGGGCATCAATATCGCCGCAAATCTAGCGAGCTACGCGCCGTATCTCTTCGCCGCGCTTGGTCGTGAATCGCTTTTGCGCGCCTCGGTGCACCAGGGAATCGGCGATGATGAAATTGATCGGCTTGGGGCCGCGCTAAAACGCCTAAGCGCTTAGCCAAACAAACTGTCGATATCGGCCTGGCTCACGCCGCCGCTGCGCGCGGGGCCGTGCAGGAGACCATCGGCCCCGCCTGCCGGTCCCTGGTTCGGCGGGGTCAGTTCTTCGAAACCATCGCCTAAAACCTGAATGATCGTCCCAAGGCGCTGTTCGACAAACTCCAGCGTCGTCACGACTTTAGACACGCGCTGGCCGGTAATGTCTTGGAAGGCGCATTCGGTGAACAGGCTCGCGACCAGCGAATGGATCTGCTCCACTGCCATATCGACACTGCCTTCAGTCGCCGCGCGCGGAATCGATTCGGCGGCCGAGTCGATGGCTTCGGCGACGGCCAAAATCCCGTTCGTTGCGGTTTCGGTGGCGTATACGATGGCGCGCAATTCCGAAACAGCCGTCGATATCCGATCTTCCGTCGAACGCGGATGTCGGATCGCGGCAACTTCAGACTGGATCAACGCCAGTTGTTCGCGGAGCTCTGCGAGCTCGGATGCCAGAGTCGTTACGTCTAGGTCGCTCATTGCCTGTCTTCAGGTCAAACTATCAAAGCCACTATACGCAGGAAGCTTCCCCGACGCACGGCCCAAATTGATCAGACCATCTAGTTTTTACGAAATGGTGAAGCCTTTAGCAAAAGAACAAGATTTTGGCAGCGGAGTTATGTTGCAGTGCGTCGTAATCCGCGTTTGGTGGGCATTTTGCTCGTTTCATCGAATAATTCGGCAAGTTTATCCATCATCGTTCCGCCCAACTGTTCGGCATCGACGATTGTTACAGCGCGATTATAATAGCGCGTCACATCATGGCCAATACCGATGGCAATAAGTTCGACCGGCGATCGGGTTTCGATTTTCTTGATCACGCTGCGCAAATGGTTCTCCAGATAATTGCCTGGATTAACTGACAACGTTGAGTCATCGACCGGCGCACCATCGGAAATCACCATCAAAATGCGGCGCTGTTCGGGCCGCGCCAGCAATCTTTCGTGCGCCCAATCCAAAGCTTCGCCGTCGATATTCTCTTTCAGCAAGCCCTCGCGCAGCATAAGGCCTAAGGACTTGCGCACCCGCCGCCAGGGCGCATCGGCCCCTTTATAGATGATGTGCCGCAAGTCATTGAGGCGGCCCGGCGTTGCGGGTTTACCATCGGTAATCCAGCGTTCGCGCGACTGGCCGCCCTTCCAGGCGCGCGTCGTAAAGCCAAGAATTTCGACCTTCACATTGCAGCGCTCCAAGGTGCGCGCCAAAATATCGGCACTCATCGCCGCAATGGTAATGGGCCGTCCGCGCATTGAACCGGAGTTATCGATCAGCAGCGTCACCACTGTATCGCGGAAGTCGGTATCCTTCTCCTGCTTATAGGAGAGCGGCTGCATGGGGTTAGCGATGACGCGCGCGAGCCGCCCGGCATCGAGAATCCCTTCTTCGAGATCAAAATCCCAACTGCGCGTTTGCTTGGCCATCAAGCGCCGTTGCAGGCGGTTGGCGAGGCGACTGATGACGCCTTGCAAGGACTGCAACTGTTGGTCGAGCATCAGGCGCAGGCGGGCGAGTTCTTCGGCATCGCACAGGTCTTCCGCCTCGATTTCCTCATCGAAAGCTTTGGTATAAGGCCGGTAGCCGGAATTATCCTGGTCTTTGGAGAGCGGGCGTTGCCCCGGCGGCGGCGCAGAATCGCCGGTTTCTTCCTCGCCTTCGCCAAACTCCTCGTCGCGCTCGTCGTTATCGGCGTCGCTTTCCGACTCCATGCCAGGGCGCGGATCGGGGCGCTTGTCGCTGCGGCTTTCCTGCTCTTCCTCGTTCTCGCCTTCGCCGGCCTCGCCCTGAACCTGCTCGGAGCCCGGCTGATCGTCGCCCTCCTCCGAGCCATCATCGTCGGACGGGTCTTGCGGGTCGAGCGCTTCCCCGGCTTCAACGTCGAGATCGGCCAGCAACTGCCGCACGGTGCGGGCGAACGCCTCCTGATCCGCCATCGTGGCGCGCAGATCGGCAAGATCGGCGCCGATTTTCTCGGCGATTTGGGTGCGCCACTTTTCCACTAGCGGACGAATCGGCTCGGGTGGCGGGCTGCCGGTCATGGCTTCGCGCGCCAGCATGCGCACGGCTTCCGGCAGGGTCGCATCGGTTGGATCGGTGACGCGATCAAAGCCGAGGCGGCGATACTTCTGCTCCAGCGTCGCGCCGAGGTTTTGCGCCACGCCTTCCATGCGGTTGGCCCCCAGCGCCTCGCAACGCGCCTGCTCCAGCGCCTCGAAAATCGCCCGGCCCGTCGGGGTGATCGGCTGGCGCTTCAGGTGCGTCGCGGCATCGTGATAGCGCAACCGCAGGGCGACCGCATCGGCCTCGCCGCGAAAGCGCGCCACTTCCTCCGGTGGCAGGGCGCGGGAGGGCGCGGGCAACCGGGCGCGTTTACCGACCACGCCCGCCGCTTCCGCACCAAACCCCACTTCCACCTCGCCATTTTCGGCAATCGCGCGGATCGCCGCCGTGGTGGCGCGTTTAAACTGCTCCAGAGGAGATTCGGCGTCGGCCATGCTGGGGAACTCGTCCGATCCGGGTTAGGCGACGCGGCCCGTGGCCCGTGCGGTCTTCGTTTCGACAACCCGGCCCGCGAGATCGCGCCCGAAGCAACGCTGATAATATTCCAAAATCAGCGGGCGTTCGGCTTCATCGCATTTATTGAGGAAGCTGAGGCGGAAGGCGAAACCCACATCGCCGTTAAAAATCTTGGCGTTTTCGGCCCAAGTGATAACGGTACGCGGCGACATGACGGTGGAAATATCCCCGGCGATAAAGCCCGCGCGGGTGAGATCGGCCAAAGCGACCATGGCTTCCACGGTCTTTTTGCCCGCGTCGGTCTGATAGTCCGGCAGTTTCGCCAGCACAATCGAGGTTTCCGTGTCCGCCGACAGATAGTTGAGCGTGGCGACGATGCTCCAGCGGTCCATCTGGCCCTGGTTGATCTGCTGGGTGCCGTGATAGAGGCCGGTGGTATCGCCAAGACCAATCGTATTGGCCGTGGCGAACAGGCGGAAGAACGGGTGCGGGCGGATGACCTTATTTTGATCGAGGAGCGTCAGCTTGCCTTCCACTTCCAGCACGCGCTGAATGACGAACATCACATCCGGGCGGCCCGCGTCATATTCATCGAACACGATGGCGACGGGGCTTTGCAGCGCCCAGGGCAGAATGCCTTCGCGGAACGCCGTCACTTGCTTGCCATCTTGCAGCACAATGGCGTCTTTACCGATCAAATCGATGCGGCTGATGTGGCTATCGAGATTAACGCGAATACACGGCCAGTTGAGCCGCGCCGCCACCTGTTCGATATGGGTCGATTTCCCCGTGCCGTGATAGCCCTGGATCATGACGCGGCGGTTGAAAGCGAAGCCCGCGAGAATGGCCAGCGTCGTATCCGGGTCGAACTTATAGCTTGGGTCGATATCCGGCACATAGGCGGAGCCAACCGAAAAGGCGGGAACCTGCAGGTCCGTATCGATGCCGAATACGTCCCGCGCGCTCACCATAGTATCGGGAGCATTGAGGCTGTGCGCGCCCTGCGTGGAAACCGTCTGCGTCGAGGTCATCGTCTCTTCTTCCCATCTCGCACCCCTTCCCCTGCCGGGAAATTCTGGGCGCGTTCCTGTCCAAACTCATGCCCCGACATTGCAGCCGGGCGAAGGCGGCGGCGTCAAGCGGGATTATGGCGGGAGAGGGTTGCCGCTCCTTCTATCAGGGGGCTGCCCCACAATCAGAAACTGGAATGGATAAGAAACTTGCCACACCACAAATGGAATTTTTTTTCATTGGGAATAAATAAATAACAATAAGCAGAACTGCCAAAATAATGCTTTTTGGCATCAAATATTTAAACAAAATCGCTCCTGAAACAATACCCAATATTGATAAAAAACTTTTCGATATGGCGGGTTTTACGTATTTATTTTCTACATTTTTACTGTATATAGACCTCATGACAAATACACAAATCCTCTCCATAAAATTTGAATCTCCATCAATACTAGTGACATGGCTATAAGAACATAATTTCTTTAAATCATGTCTGATCTTTCTCTTAATTTCATGGCAAGTATAATTCCCGACCCGCACTATGAGACAATCTTCCTTTGATTTAAGGCTATCAGAGGAAACTGGATAGAGAAAAGTAGCAATATCCCCTGTATCCCCGAAAGAATAAACCAACTGCGCCCCCTCTTCAACCAATACACCTGTTTTACCTTTTGGCCTAAATGCACTTCGCACCCCAAACCGAAAACATATCGTTTTATCATCCACATCAATAAAAAATGAGAAAATTTTTTCCAACTCGACGAACCGCGAGTCACTTTTCATAAAAAAATCTTTATCTTTTGATTTTATAAAATCAGAAAGACACTCCCACTCAATTTTATTTTTTTTAAAAACCCACAATGACCTACCGAATCTGGACAAAATTTATTCCTCCATAGCTAAATAAATTATTGCGATTAATTTGAACCTTTACAACCGCCCCTCAATCGCATCCCAAATCTGCCGCTCCAGCGTAACGCCGTTGAGGCGGTTGATTTGTTGGATGCCGGTGGGGGAGGTCACGTTGATCTCCGTCAGGTAATCGCCGATCACGTCGATGCCGACGAAGATTTGCCCGCGCTCGCGCAACGTTGGGCCAATGCGGGCGCAGATTTCAAGCTCGCGTTTGGTCAGGTCGGTTTTCACCGCCCGCCCGCCCACATGCATATTGGCGCGGGCTTCACCGTCGGCGGGAACGCGCAGGACCGCGCCCGCGGGTTCGCCATCGATCAGAATGATGCGTTTGTCGCCTGCGCGCACCTCCGGCAGATAGCGCTGCACCATGAAGGGTTCGCGCCCGAGTTTTTGATACAGCTCGATCAGCGCCGTCAGGTTTTCATCGTCCGGGCGCAGGTGGAACACGCCCGCGCCGCCATTGCCATAGAGCGGCTTGACGATAATATCCTTATGCTCTTCGCGGAACGCCACCGCCTGCCGAAGATCCGACGTAATCATCGTCGGCGGCATTAGGTCGGGGAATTCGGTCACGAAGATTTTCTCCGGCATCGTCCGCACCCAGGCGGGATCGTTCACCACTAGGGTTTGCGGGTGGATTTTTTCCAAGAGCCAAGTGGTGGTGAGATACGCAAGATCGAAGGGCGGGTCTTGCCGCAGCAGGATCACGTCCACCTCGGCGAGATTGAACTCCTCTTCCGAGCCTAAATCGAAATGATTGCCGTGCTCGTGCCGCAGGCTCAGCCCGTGGCCGACCGCCGTGACCGTGCCATTCTTCAGCGAGAGATTCTGCGGCAGGTAGTGGACCAGCTTATGCCCCCGGCGTTGGGCTTCGAGCCCGAGCATCAGCGTACTATCGCCGTGCACATCGATGCTGTGGATGGGATCCATCTGCAAGGCGACCGTTAAGCTCATTTTGGCCTCATAGGGCTAGAAGTGCATTTCGGCCCCGAAGGCATTCACGAGATGCCGGGGCCAAGTTCCGGGCGCTATCAAAAGCGCGTCGCAGCGCGGTTGCAAGTCCTTGAAATCATCCCGGCGCGATACCAGCCACGCGACCGCGTTCAAAAGTCGCGCCTGTTGATGGGGCGAAATCGCGGCGCGGGCAGTCGCCAAATCGGGCCGGGCCTTGACTTCGATCACCGCCAGCACGCGCCCGCGCCGCGCCAGCAAATCGATTTCACCGAAGGGCGTGCGCAGGTTTCGCCCCAGCAATCGATAGCCTTTAAGCCATAGCAGCGCCACCGCCAACCGCTCGGCTCCTCGGCCCCGGTGAAAGGCGGCGCGGCCTCGGGCGCGGCGGTCGGTCATCGACGAGGGAGAAGAGAAAGGCTCATATCCCGCAGCTTATGCGGGTTGCGGACGATGTAAATACCCGTGATGCGCCCGGCTTCGATCCGCAGGGCGGTGCTTTGCGGCAGACCATCGGTTTCGAGCGTTACATAGCCGGGCAGGCCATTGACGGGGCCGATATGGGCACGCGGCGGCAGAGCAAAGCCGCGCTTGCGAGCAAGGCCGGTAAAGAAGCGCGCCACCTTGTCGCGCCCAAGGATTGGGTTGCGCACCGACAGACGAATCCCGCCGCCATCGGCCAAGAGCACCGCGTCGGGCGCGAGCAAAGCCGTCAGCGCCGCCATATCGCCCAGGTGGCTGGCTTTGAAGAAAGCCTCCGAAATCGCCGCTGCCTCGCCCTCATCCACCGCATAACGCGGCTGCGCCTCCCGAAGATGGGCGCGAGCGCGGACGCACAATTGGCGGCAGGCGGTTTCGCTGCGCTTTAGGCTGGTGGCGAGATCGGCAAAACCGACGCCAAAAATATCATGGAGCAGAAAAGCGGCGCGCTCCAAGGGTGAGAGCCGCTCTAACGCCAGCAGCAGGGTGAGCGTCAAATCCTGTTCCGGCTCCAGTTCGGGCTCGGGCAGCCACGGCCCGTCGTAAGCGACGCGCTGGCGGCGCAGAGCGCGCATCCGATCCAAGCAGAGGCGCGTGACGATACGGATGAGATAGGCGCGCGGCATATCGATGGTTTGAGTCGCCGCCACCCGATGCCATCGCAAATAGGCGTCTTGAACGGCATCCTCGGCATCGGCGCGCGATCCTAGCAGCCGCGCCGCCACCCGTTTCAGAAATGGGCGATGCGCTTCGAATTGGGCGGCGGCGCGAGCGGTGCTCATGCTTAGGCGGCTTTCGGATGCTGAAAGCGGAAGCCGACCGCGAGCCGGTTCCAGACATTAATCATACCGATCAAAGCCGTGACCTGCACCTGCTCGGCGGGCGAGAATTCCGCCTGGAATGCCGCGTAATCAGCATCCGGCGCGCCGGTTTGGGCGACCAAGGTAAGGGCCTCGGTCCACCCCAGCGCTGCCCGCTCGCGTACCGTATACAGGCTCGATTCGCGCCAGGCGGCTAACAGGTGCAGGCGAATTTCGCTTTCCCCAGCCTTGCGCGCGTCGGTGGTGTGCATATGCAGGCAAAAGGCGCAACCGTTGATCTGCGAGGCGCGGGTTTTAATGAGTTCGGCGAGCGAATGCTCCAGCCCGCAGGATTGCAGGTAGGTTTCGAGGCCGATCAGAGCCTTATAGGCGTCTGGGCAGGCTTGGACGGCGTTCAAACGTTGGTGCGACATAGGGCGTTTCCTTCATAGGAATGATGACAACACCCCTAAGACGCCGCCCCTCCCCCGCCTGTGACATGCTCGCCCAAAAATCTTATTAGCCATCCTTCGAAACTTGCAATGCCCGCGCATAAACCGCCCGGCGTGGCTGGCCGGTGGCGGTTGCGATCAGATCAGCCGCATCGCGGACGCTGTGGGTGGTGAGCGCCTCGCGCAGCATCGTGTCGAGATCGGCCTCGGCGGTCGCCGCCTCTTCCCCCGGCGGCGCGACGACGATGACGATTTCACCGCGCGGCGGCCCGGCTTCCTTGTAATGGCGGGCAAGATCGGGCAGGGCTGCGCGGCGGACTTCCTCATAGAGTTTGGTAATCTCACGCACCAGGGCCGCCTCGCGCGCGCCAAAGACGGTCGCCATATCGGCGAGACTATCGGCAACGCGCGACGGACCTTCGAAGAAAATCAAAGTCGCCGGGACTTTCGCTAACTCGCGGAACAGGCTCTGCCGCGCGCCGGATTTATGATCCGGGAAGCCCGCGAAGAGGAAACGGTCGGACGGAAGCCCGGAAAGCTGCACGGCGGTGAGCACCGCCGACGCGCCGGGCAGGCTGGTGACGGGCAGCCCTTCCGCCTGAGCCTCGCGCACCAGCTTATAGCCGGGGTCGGAAATCAGCGGCATTCCCGCGTCCGAGACCAGCGCCACCACCTCCCCCGCGCGCACCCGCGCCAGCAGCTTCGGGCGCATCGCCGCGCCGTTATGATCGTGATAGGCGACGAGCGGCGTCGGAATCCCATAGCGGCGCATCAGCGGGCCGGTCACGCGCGTATCCTCGCAGGCGATTACGGTTGCACGCTTCAGCAGGTTCAGCGCGCGTAAGGTAATATCCTCGGCATTGCCGATCGGCGTCGCCACCAGATAGAGCCCAGGTGAGAAACCCGCCCCAACCGCTTCCGAAATCTCGGTTTGCGCTGGATTTGTTGGGGTCTCCTCGGTAGGGTCAAGGCGGTTTTTGACACGGCGAGGGGTAGGGTTTTCGATGTCGGCTGTCACGCGCTCGGCGATCCTGGCATTGGGGCTTTTGATGGCGGCTTGCGGGCAAATGCCCGGCAGCAAGCCGACCGTATCGGACACGGCCCCCGCTTCGCAAGCAAAGCCGCCCGTTGTGTCGCAACAACCGGCGCAACCCACCTGGGCGTCGCGCCCCGCAGGGCCAACGCCCGTGGAAACCGGACCCTTGCCCGCCGATGGCGCAACGCCGCCGGGCCAAGCTATTCCGCCGTCGGGGAGCGCGGGATCGGGCTTCCCCTCGGTCTCCGCCCCCGCGCCTAAGCCAGAAATTCGCGTTGCCTTGCTCGCGCCGATGACGGGCCGGGCGCAAGCGGTTGGGCAAGGATTGATGGAAGCCGCCCAGCTTGCCGTGTTCGATCACGCGCCGGACGGCTTCAAGCTGCTTCCCTTCGATACGGAAAAGGATGGGTCTGCCGCCGCTGCCACTGCCGCCGTTGCCGCCGGGGCGCATATCATCATCGGGCCGCTGTTTGCCGCCCAAGTGGCCGAGGTTGCGCCGATTGCCAAAGCGGCGGGCCTGTCGGTCATCAGCTTCTCTAACGACCGCTCGGTCGCGCAAACCGGCGTCTATGTGCTCGGCCTCTCGCCCGTGCAAGCGCTGCAGCGCGTGATTGCCATCACGCGGGAGAAAGGGGCAACCCGCTATGCCGCCCTCGTGCCCGATGCGCCGATTGGCCGCCAGCTTACCGCCAGCCTGGAACGCGGCCTGCCGCAAGCAGGCGGCAGCCTCGTCCGCGCCGATAGCTATCCGGCCAACGCGACCGACTTCCAAGGCATTATCCGGCGCACGGCGGAATATGACCGCCGCCGCGCCGATCCGCCGCCGCCGCCCTCCTATCAAGTA
>NZ_JBILQX010000280.1:0-3312 GCF_044372965.1 Elstera sp.
TTTCTCAAGGAGGTAGCGACCGTTTTGGCGACACCCTATGATCCAGCGAGCCCATGTCGCACTTCGACGTGAATCCGTCAGCAGGAGAGTATGGCAGCTTGTCTCCCTTTCGGTGGTTTTCTATAAAGTCATCACCACCCGGTAGCCGCCGCGAGCGCGTGGGTTTGCCCCCTTTGCCTGCCGAGACCCCGAGATGACCGATGCCGCCGTCTGCCTGCCCGTTCTGCCCGCGTGCGATCTTGCGGAAGCGAAAATTTTCTACGCGGGGCTGCTTGGCTTTGCCGAGATTGTTTATAGCGACGATAATTACCTCATCGTTCGGCGCGGCAGTATGGAACTGCATCTCTGGCACACGGCGGACCGTAACCTTGCTGAAAACACGTCATGCTATATTCGCGGCGGCGAAATTTCCGGGCTCTATGCCGAGTATGCGGCGCGGGGCGTCCCTCGGCTTTCGGCATTTGAAATTCGGCCCTGGGGTATGAAAGAATTCTACATTCATGATCCCAGCGGCGTGCTGTTGCGGTTCGGCTGTGCTCCGGAGGAGATAGGCGCGTGATTCTGTTGTTCCGCCACGGGCAAACCCTGTGGAATCAAAGCTTTCGCATGCAAGGCGGCGGCGACTCGCCGCTCACCGATCTGGGCCAAGAGCAAGCCCGCGCGATGGGGGCAGCAGCGCGGGCGTTTCTTGCCAGCCGTTATCCCGCCCCCGGCCCGCTTCCGGTCCAGATCAGCCCATTGGGGCGGACGCGGCAAACGGCGGCGCTGATTGCAGACGAGTTGACGCGCGGCCCTGGCGGATACGCCCTTAGCCACCGGATCGATCCGCGCCTGCGCGAGATGACGGCGGGTGACTGGGAAGGCCAGGATTGGCGGGAAATGCGCGCGAGCCTGCCGCCCGAGCAGCAGCACCGCGATGTCATCGATATTTTCCGCACCGCTCCCGGCGGCGAGGGCGATGCGGCGGCGATTGCCCGGCTCGACCACTGGCTGGATGAGCACGCCGAGGTGACGGTCCCCAATATCGTCATCTCCCACGGCATTGCTGGGATTATCCTCCGCGGGCTCTATCTGGGTCTCGATGAGGAAGCGATGTTTGCCCAGGATCGGCCCCAGGACGCTTTCTATGTGCTGACCAAAGGTCAGACGATCCGCGTTCCCGTGTTTCAGGACGAAGCCGCGGCATGACCCTGCCCCCACCCGACCACGCCGACCCGGTGCAGCGGCTGCTGGCCATCATGGCCCGGCTGCGCGACCCCGAAACCGGCTGCCCCTGGGATTTGGAGCAGAGCCACGCAACCATCGTTCCTTACACGATAGAGGAAGCCTATGAGGTGGCCGATGCCGTCGCCGAGGGCGACCCACAGGCGCTGAAGGAGGAGTTGGGCGACCTCCTCTTGCAAGTGGTCTTCCAGGCGCAGATTTCCCAGGATGCGGGCGGCTTCACCTTCGCCGATGTGGCCGATGCTATCGCCACCAAAATGATCCGCCGCCATCCGCACGTCTTCACCGCCCCCGACGGTCGCGACGCCGAGGGCCAGGTCGCAGCCTGGGAAGTGATTAAGGCCGAAGAGCGCGCGGCGAAAGCCACGGAGGGGCCAAGCAGCGTGCTCGACGGCGTCGCGCGCGCCTTGCCCGCCCTGCTCCGCGCCCTCAAACTGCAAAAACGCGCCGCCCGCGTCGGCTTCGACTGGACCGACCCAAACGACGTGTTCGACAAGCTGCGCGAAGAACTGGCCGAGTTCGAAACCGAATTCACCGCCCCTACCCGCGATACCGCCCGGCTGGAGGATGAGTTGGGCGATATCCTCTTCTGCGCCGTGAACCTCGCCCGGCACCTGAACATCGACCCGGAAGCCGCGCTACGCGGCACAAACGCTAAGTTCGACCGGCGGTTTCGGTTTATCGAGACGACGCTGGCCCGCGAGGGCCGGTCGGTGGAAGGGGCGAGCTTGGCTGAGATGGAGGCGCTGTGGCAGGCGGCGAAGGGGGACGCGGCGGAATAGTTAGTCGGCTAGGCCTAGGAACATGGCGATGGAGCGGTTCAAATGTATAAGCTCGCCGTCTTCGAGTCTGCCGATCCGCTTATCGAGGCTCTCCCGCCGAAGGGCGACGATCTTATCAACCATGATTGCCGACGCGGTTTTGAGGCCATTCTCCGGGCTTGGCACCACGCGGATACGGAAGAGCGGGGCTTCGGTCGCGTCGGTGGTGAAGCCGCATACCGTGATTGATCCGATGGTATCGAAACGATCACTTTGAATAATGACCACCGGGCGGGGTTTACCCGTGTGCGCTCCCTTCTCCGCTGCCGTCCAGATGTCACCGCGCTTGGGGGTGGGTCCCGTCATTCCCCCTCGCCCCATCCAACAAACAGGGCTTCGACAAACGCCTGATCCTCGGCCGCCTGGGGGCTCCCCGCAACGGCGAGGCATTGTCGCCGCGCTTCGGCCTTAAAAGCCTCTGATCGCGTATCGGGAACCCATATCTGGATGGGCCGCATTCCCTGCGCTCGCATCCGCGCGCGATAGGCTTCAACCTTGTCCCGCGACGGGGAAGTTCCGCCCGCCTTTGGTGCCCTGATGCGCATGGTCTTGCCCCCCCTGTGGGTAGTGACATGTAACCTGACAATGCGATTCTATGGCAGAAATTTCAAGCGTGTTACCGGGGGCAGGTAGCACCGACATTGAGGTGCTTCACTAAGGTCATACACCACAATGTCGGCGCTTTGATCGGGTTTTTAAGCCAACAGAACCACCGCCTCAACTTCGAAAAGCATGGGGTCGATGGCGAGCTTTGGCACCGGAACCAGCGTTTGCGCAGGCAGCTTGGCCCCGAACATCCGCGTCACGGTCTCGGTCAGCACCCCCAACTTCGACATATCGTGATCGACCACGAAAACGGTCAGTTTTACGACCTGGTCCGGGCGCGCGCCGAGCGCGTCGATCACAGCGGCGAGGTTCGCATAGGCTTGCGTAACCTGTTCGCCGAAATCCGACGAGAGAGCGCCAGTCTGGTCCTGCCCGCCTTGTCCTGAGATAAAAGCCAGGCGACCGGACGCCGGGGTGATGACCGCCGTGCTGTAACCATTTGGCGTCGGGTCGTGCAGATGGGAAGGGTTGACGATAACCGGCGTGTGATTTTGAGAGGTCATGTTCAGTCTCCGTGTTGAGCTAACACGACCCGTCTAGAGTGAATTGGTGCCATAATTTGGCACCAAATATGCTAAACTTCGAAAATGAACATCCGCGTCCGACATGATTCCATCGTGCGCATCCTTCGGCGCAACGGCACCTCGACGGTCAATGATTT
>NZ_JBILQX010000279.1:0-3312 GCF_044372965.1 Elstera sp.
TGGGGAGCCTAGCCATGCGCCCGGTCGTATCCTTCGGGATCGGATTACTCTTTGGCATCGGTTTGATCGTCTCGGGCATGTCGAACCCCGCCAAAGTGCTGAATTTTCTCGATCTGGCGGCAATTCCCGCCGGAACTTGGGACGCGAGCCTCGCCCTTGTCATGATAGGGGCCGTCAGCGTCGGCTTGCTGGGCTTCGGCCTTGTCCTGGGCTGGCAAAAACCCTTGCTCGCCGAGCGTTTTTGGCTCCCGAGCGCGCGCGGGATTGACCGGCGTATTCTGATCGGTCCCGCGATTTTCGGCATCGGTTGGGGGCTGGCCGGCTTCTGCCCTGGCCCGGCCTTGGTCGGCCTCGGGGCAGGATCAAGCGCAGCCCTGGTTTTTATCGGAACGATGATTTTGGGAATGGGAGCCGCACGGCGACTTTAAAAACCGCCGTGCGCTTTCCGTACCGCTACCCCAGCGTTGGCATGGTGAACTGCGCGCCCGACCGAATGCCGGTCGGCCAGCGCTGGGTGATGGTTTTAAGGCGCGTGTAGAAGCGCACGCCTTCCGGCCCATGCATGTGATGATCGCCGAACAGCGAGCGCTTCCAGCCACCGAAGCTGTGGAAGGCCATCGGTACGGGAATCGGCACATTCACGCCGACCATGCCGACTTGAATACGGTTGCCAAACTCGCGCGCCGCATCACCGTCGCGGGTGAAAATGGCGGTGCCATTGCCGAATTCATGGGCGTTGATGAGGTCAACCGCGTCGCCGAAACTCTCCGACCGCACGACGCCGAGCACCGGGCCGAAGATTTCTTCCTTATAAATCCGCATGTCCGGCGTCACATTGTCGAACAGGCTGCCGCCGAGGAAGAAGCCATCCTCATAGCCTTGCAGCTTGAGGCCCCGGCCATCAACGACGAGGTTCGCGCCTTCGGACACGCCCAGATCGATATAGGATTTCACCTTGGCGAAATGATTCGCCGTGACGAGCGGCCCCATTTCGGCGGCGGGATCGGTGCCCGGCCCGACTTTGAGCGCGCGCACGCGCGGCTCCAGCTTTTTCATCAGCGCATCGCCGACACCGCCGACGGCAACCGCCACCGAAATCGCCATGCAGCGCTCGCCCGCCGACCCGTAAGCCGCGCCCATTAGCGCATCGACCGCCTGATCGAGGTCGGCATCGGGCATCACGACCATATGGTTCTTCGCGCCGCCCAGGGCTTGCACGCGCTTACCGTGCGCCGAGCCGACGCGGTAAATCGTTTCGGCAATCGGGGTTGATCCGACGAAGGAGATCGCCTGAATGTCCGGGTGAACCAGCAGCCGTTCGACCGACTCGCGCCCACCCTGCACCACTTGGAACACCCCATCGGGCAATCCGGCTTCGGTGAGCAAGGCCGCCATTTTCAGCGCGGCGGACGGGTCTTTTTCAGACGGCTTCAGAATAAAGCAATTGCCCGTGGCGAGCGCCACCGGGGCCATCCACAGCGGCACCATGACGGGGAAATTGAACGGCGTGATCCCGGCGACGACGCCCAGCGCCTGCCGGTTCGACCAACTATCGATCCCAGGGCCGACCTGTTCGGTATATTCGCCCTTCAGCAAGTGCGGAATGCCGCAGGCGAATTCCACCACTTCCAGCCCGCGCGTCACTTCGCCATCGGCATCGGACAAAACCTTGCCATGCTCGGCGGTGATGATCGCCGCAAGTTCGGCCCGGTCGCGCTCCAGCAGCGCCTTGAAGTTGAACATCACCCGCGCCCGGCGCAACGGCGAGAGGCCACCCCAGGCCGGAAAGGCCGCTTTGGCGATAGCAACCGCCGCATCCACTTCTGCGACATTAGCCAGGGCAACCTTGCCGCTCTGCTCGCCCGTCGCCGGGTTGAACACCGGGCCAAACTGGCCGCTGGTGCCCGCTTGGAGCTTGCCGTTAATCCAATGCAAAATCTCTTGAGCCACTTACCTATCTCCCTAAACGGCGACCCACGCTTTGGATTGGGCCGACATAACCATAGCGTGAATAACGCGCTCAATCGCAAGCCCTGCCGTGAAATCGACCGCCAACGGGTCAGGCGTCCCGTCGATTGCGCGCAGCAGCGCCGCAAGCTCGATCACTTTCAGATCATTGAACCCCAGCCCGTGCCCAGGGGCCGGGCAAAACAGCCCATAGGGCGGATGCGCGGGCGCGGTCAGGATGGTGCGAAAGCCGCGCGTTGCAGGGTCGCCCGAGGCCGTAAAAAGCTGAAGCTCGTTCATCCGCTCCTGATCGAAAATTAAGGTGCCCCGCGTGCCGTGGATTTCAAACGCCAGCCGGTTCTTACGCCCCCAGGCCGCCCTGCTACAGGTCAGCAGGCCCGAGGCCCCAGAGGCGAAGCGCACCAGCGCCTGCGCCGCATCCTCGTTCTCCACGCGCCCCGTTTCGCCGGGACGATCCGGCAGCGGGCGGGTTTTATGGATTGTCTCAATCTGCGCCGTCAGCTTTTCAACCCTACCCGCGAGCGTATGGGCAAGGCTAACGAGGTGAACCATAATATCGCCCAGCGCCCCCAGGCCCGCTTCCGCCAATTGGCAGCGCCAGGACCAGGGAATCTCGGCATCGGCCATATAATCTTCGTCAACGACCCCGCGAAAATGGGTGATCCGCCCAATTTCGCCGCTCTCGATTAGGCGTTTCGCTTCGGCGATCAAGGGATTGCGCAGGTAATTATAGCCAAGTTGGGTGCGCACGCCGGCAGACCGTCCGGCAGCGGCCATACTCTCGGCGTCGGCCAGGGTGAGCCCCATCGGCTTTTCGCACCAAACATGCTTGCCCGCCGCCAGCGCCGCTTCGGCCATTTCCCGATGCAGGGCGTTCGGCGTGGTGATCGATACAAGCTGAATGGCGGGATCGGCGATAATCGTACGCCAGTCGGTCACGGCCTCGGCGAAGCCATATTCCTCGGCCCGTTGCCGCGCGAGGTCCGCGTCGGCATCGCAGAGTTTCAACCGGCGCGGCGTCGGCACCGACCCGAACACTGCTTTCACCGAGCCATAGGCGAGCGCATGGCACTTGCCCATAAAGCCGGTGCCGATCAGCCCGACGCCAATCTCGGAGCCCATTAGACCATCCCCCCGAGTTCGGCGGAAAGGTCTTGCAGCTCTTTGCCGCCCGCCATCAGGTTTTGCAGCGCGTCGATTTCAATCTCGGATTTGGCGTAGGTGCCCAGCGTCTTGCCCCGGTTCAGCACCGTAAACCGATCCCCCACCGCATAAGCGTGGCGGACGTTATGGGTAATGAAAATCACCCCAAGCCCCTTCTGCCGAACCTGATAGATATATTTC
>NZ_JBILQX010000082.1:0-14628 GCF_044372965.1 Elstera sp.
CTCGACCTTGGCGATTGCGCGTATGTTGAGTTGGAGCCCGATGGCCCTGCTTCAGCGGCGGGCGAAGTTACTAAAGGGGTGAGGCCCATACGCTTGCAATAAATGCTAGCGCTCTCTATCCTCTGTCTATGAACAACAAGCACCGGAAAACGCTGGCAATGGTCTTTACTGACCCCGTTTCCGGCACGCTGGAATGGGCGGCAATCGAGGGTTTGTTGTTAGCCGCAGGCGCTGGCCTAATTGAGGGGCGAGGATCGCGGGTCCGTTTTGAAAAAGATGGCGAAGTCACCACCTTTCACCGTCCGCATCCGGCCAAAGAGGCCAAGCGGTATCAAGTGCGAGATGCGCGCGCGTTTCTAGAACGGATCGGGGTTAGACCATGAGCAATATGATGAATTATCAAGGCTATTCCGCCCGAATCGACTATGACGATGAGGACGGAATTTTCACGGGCCGGATCGCAGGCATTACGGATACGGTCGGGTTTCATGCCGATACGGTAGAAGGATTGCGCGCCGCTTTTCAGGAAGCTGTGGAAGACTATCTCGAAACTTGCGCCCATCTTGGCAAGGAGCCGCAGAAGGCATTTTCGGGGCAGGTCATGTTCCGCATTGATCCCGAGGTTCACCGCAAGGCCGCGCTTGCCGCCGAACTTGCCGGCAAGAGCCTGAACCAATGGGCGGAAGAAGCCTTAAAGCAGGCTGCCAGCTAACTTAAAGGCCCGTCAATCATCCGCAACAGATACTGCCCGTAACCGTTCTTCGCCATCGGTTCGGCCAGTGTGCGCACCTGGGCCGCGTCAATGAAGCCTTTGCGCCAGGCGATTTCTTCCGGGCAGGAGATTTTCAGGCCCTGGCGCTCTTCGACCGTGCGCACGAACTCGCCCGCTTGTAAAAGGCTGTCGTGGGTGCCGGTATCGAACCAAGCGTAGCCCCGGCCCATCCGCTCGACGGTGAGGGTGCCGCGCTCCAGATAAAGGCGGTTGAGATCGGTGATTTCAAGCTCGCCGCGCGCCGACGGGCGCACTTGCTTGGCGAGCGCCACTACCTCGGCATCGTAGAAATAGAGCCCGGTGACGGCATAATTGCTTTTCGGCTGCTTCGGCTTTTCCTCGATGGAAATGGCGGTGCCCGCCGCGTCGAACTCGACCACGCCGTAGCGTTCGGGGTCGCGCACATGGTAGCCGAACACGGTGGCCCCGCTTTGGCGCTCCACCGCCGACAGCAGCATCGGTTCGAGATCGTGGCCGAAGTAGATATTATCACCCAAGACCAGCGCGCAGCGGTCGCCCGCGATGAAGTCTTCACCAATCAGGAAGGCCTGCGCCAGCCCTTCCGGCTTCGGCTGCTGGGCGTAGGAGATGGCAAGGCCCCACTGGCTACCGTCACCCAACAGGGTTTTGAACTGCGCCGCATCGTGGGGTGTCGTAATCACCAGAATCTCGCGGATTCCCGCCAACATCAGAATCGACAGTGGATAATAGATCATCGGCTTGTCGTAGACCGGCAGAAGCTGCTTCGAGACCGCCAGGGTGACGGGGTACAGCCGCGTGCCCGAGCCGCCCGCCAGAATGATACCCTTCATCGCTTTTCCTCACTCACAGCGGCGAAATTAGCCCCAATTTCGTCCCGGCATTCGGCCAACATATCGATCAACCCCAAGCGCCAATCGGCAGGCATAATGCCGAAGGCTTCGGTCAGCGCACTACAGTCCAGCACGGAATTGGCCGGACGGCGCGCAGGCGTTGGAAAATCCTCGGTGGTGATGGCGTGAACCTTCGGCACCGGCCAGCCGTAGCGCTGGCCTTCCGCGAAAATCGCTTCGGCAAACCCATGCCAGGAAACCGGCGCGCGCCCGGCGAAATGATAGGTGCCATAGGCGGTGGAGCCGTTTAAGAGCGCCCCCGTAATCTGAGCAATCGCATCGGCAATCGCCGTCGCCGGGGTGGGGCAGCCGCGTTGATCGGCGACCACGCGCAATTCCGGCCGGGCGGCCGCCAAGCGCAGCATGGTTTTCACAAAATTATGCCCGTGCGGGCCAAAAACCCAGGCCGTGCGCAGAATGACGTGCTTTTCCGCCGCCGCCCGAATCGCCCGCTCGCCCGCCTCTTTCGACTGGCCGTAGACGCCCAAGGGCGCGACGGGATCGGTGGGCGCATAGGCCCCCGGCTTGCTGCCGTCGAAGACATAGTCGGTGGAAATATGGATCAGCGGCAGGTCGGCGGCGGCGGCGGCGCGCGCCAAATTGGCCGCCCCGTCGCGGTTGATGGCAAAAGCCGCCTCGGCCTCGGTTTCCGCCTTATCGACGGCGGTATAGGCCGCCGCATTGACCAGGGCGACGGGCCGATGCCGCGCCACCGCAGCCGCAATCGCCGCAGGGTCCGTCACGTCGCCCTCGGGCCGCGCAAGGCTGATCGGGGTGAGCGACGCGGGCCAATCAGCCCGCTGCAATTCGCGCCCAACTTGGCCATTCGCGCCGAAAATCAAAACCGTTTGGCTCATGAGACGGCTTTCTTCAGGCCCAACCGGTCGCCCGCATAGACGTTCGACAGCTTTTCCCACCAATCGGGATTGTCGAGATACCAGCGCACGGTCGACTCAAGCCCGGAATCGAAGGTCTCTTGAGGCTCCCAAGCCAGTTCGGCCTTGATCTTGCTGGCGTCGATGGCGTAGCGCGCGTCGTGACCGGGGCGGTCGGTGACATGGGTAATCAGCGACCGACGCGGCTGGCCCGAGGGCAGCGGCGCTTCGAGCCTATCGACCAGATCGCAGATGGCGGTCACCACGTCGATATTCTTACGCTCGGAATTGCCGCCAACATTATAGCTTTCGCCCGGCACGCCCGTTGTCAGGATCGTCCAGAGCGCGCGGGCATGGTCTTCCACGTGCAGCCAGTCGCGCACATTGGTTCCCTGCCCATAGACCGGCAGCGGTTTACCCTTCAGCGCGTTGATAATCATCAGTGGAATGAGCTTTTCCGGGAACTGCCAGGGGCCGTAATTGTTGGAGCAATTGGAGGTGACTACCGGCAGCTTATAAGTATGGTGCCAAGCGCGCACGAGATGGTCGGACGAGGCCTTACTCGCCGAATAGGGCGAGTTCGGCGCGTAAGGGGTCGTTTCGGTAAACAGCCCCTCGTCCCCCAAAGTGCCAAAGACTTCATCGGTCGAAATATGGTGAAAGCGGAAGGCCGCCTGCTTGTCCTCGGGCAGCGTGCGCCAAAAAGCGAGCGCGGCTTCCAGCAGCGTGAAGGTGCCGATGATATTGGATTGAATGAAGGCCGCCGGGCCGTCGATGGAGCGGTCTACATGGCTTTCGGCGGCAAGATGCATAATCGCGTCGGGCTGATAGGCCGCAAAAATCCGGTCCATCGCCGCGCGGTCGGTAATATCGGCCTGCTCGAAGCTGTAGCGGTCGGTCGCGCTCAGCGCGGCAAGGCTATCGAGATTCGCCGCATAGGTCAGCTTATCGAGGTTCACCACGCGGGCGTCGGTCTGGGTCAGGATGTGGCGGATCACCGCCGACCCGATAAACCCCGCGCCCCCTGTAACAATGATCGTGCTCATAAGGCGCTCCCGGCTCAGGCGTAGGTAAAATAGGCAGGCAGTTCGGCGAACAGCGGCTGCTGCGTGTCTTTTGGCGACAGCAACGCGGTTGCGTCATTTACCGGCCAATCGATCCCCAAGGCCGGATCGTTCCAGCGCAATCCGCGATCCTCCGCCGGCGCATAGGCGTGGCTGACCTTATAGGCGACCGCCGTATCGGGCACCAACGTACAGAAGCCGTGGGCAAAACCAACCGGAACATAAAGCTGCTCCCCGCCCTCGGCGGTCAATTCCACCGCGACATGCTGGCCAAAGCTCGGCGAGCCGTGGCGCAGATCGACCGCGACATCCAGAATCGCCCCCTGCAAAACGCGGATCAGCTTTGCCTGCCCCGCAGGTGCGATTTGGAAATGCAGACCGCGCACCGTGCCCTGGGGCTTGGACAGCGATTGATTGTCCTGAACCCAGCGTTCGGTAATACCGGCTTCGGCAAAGCGCGGCTCCGAAAAGGTTTCCATGAAGTAACCGCGCGCATCCCCATGTTTTTTCGGCACAATGCGTTTAACGGCGGGAATTTTTGTATCGGTGATCTGCATGGCTCACTCTGACTTGGACGGCTGCTTATAGCGGGCCCCTCGGCAGATGGTCAATTCGTGTGGCAGAGAGGATAAAACATGATCTTCATGTTAATTCATTTTTCACATTTACTCATGTAAATTGTTTTTTTATGGACAGAATGGAATTGAAGTTTGTAATTTGGTGAAACTAGATCACAGGGAGGGCACCCGTTCGGCCCTTCCGACGCGGGAGAACCTAAGCCGATGCCAGGGTATGCAGCGCCAGATGCAACGATCCACCGCGCCGATGTCTCTGAGGCAGACCGCGTGGTTGCAGCCCAGGATTTGATCCGCACCGCTTGGGCCGAGCACGGGCCGCGCTTTGCTATCGTCTCCTCCTTCGGGGCCGATTCAACCGTTCTGCTGCATCTCGCCGCCCGCGTCGATCCACACATTCCGGTGCTCACGCTCGATACCGAAAAGCTGTTTCCGGCCACGCACCGCTATCGGGAAACGCTGACGGCGCACCTTGGCCTGACCGATGTTCGTCTGCTCAAGCCCGATGCGGTTGCAATCGCAACCCGCGACCCGGTGGGACTGCTGTTCGATCAAGACCCGGACGCCTGCTGCACAATCCGCAAGGTCGATCCGCTGGCGAGCGCGCTGACCGGCTTCACCGCCTGGGCCAATGGCCGCCGCCGCGATCAGGCCGATACGCGGCGGGGAATTTCGACCGTCGATCAGGAAGACGGGCGCGTCAAACTCTCGCCGCTCGCTGATTGGACGGCCGAGGAGATCGAAGCCTATCGCTTAGCGCATTCTCTTCCCGCGCATCCGCTGGTCGAACAAGGGTATAAGTCCATCGGCTGCATGTCCTGTACGACCCCCGTTGCCGAGGGGGAGGATGCGCGCGCCGGTCGCTGGCGCGGGCGGGAGAAGATTGAATGCGGTCTTCACCAAGCTTCGCCGGTGGTAACACCCTTCCCTACCCCCAAACCGTCCCAAGCCTCTATTTCTGGATCAGGTGATCGCGTGTCTCATTTTCCACTGACGCAACCCTCGCCGCACACTGCAACCGAGCGTCTGACCGATCTCGACGCACTCGAAGCCCAGAGCATTTTCATCTTCCGCGAAGCCTTCGCCCGCATTCGCCCGCTGGCGCTGCTGTGGTCGCTCGGCAAAGATTCGAATGTGATGATCTGGTTGGCACGCAAGGCGTTCCTGGGGGAAATCCCCTTCCCCGTCGCCCATCTCGATACGGGCCTAGAGTTCGACGAAGCCTATGCCTTCCGCGACACTTACGCGAAGGAATGGAACCTTAACCTGATTGCCGACTCCTGCCCGCCGATTGAAGCCACCGACCCAACCCTGCCGCCCGGCGCGCGGGTTGCGGCACGCAAAAGCTTAGGCTTGGCGCAAACGGTGGAACGCTACGGTTTCTCCGGTATTTTTGCGGGTATCCGCCGCGATGAGCAGGCGACGCGGGCAAAAGAGCGCGTGTTCAGCCCGCGCGGGCTCGATGGCACCTGGGATGTGCGCGACCAGCCGCCGGAGTTCTGGGACCAGTTCAATGCCGATTTCCCGCCCGGCACCCATATCCGCATCCATCCGCTGCTGCATTGGACCGAACTGGATATTTGGCGGTACATCGAACGCGAAGGCATTCCCGTGTGCGAGCTGTATTTCGCCAAGAACGGCAAACGCTTCCGCTCGCTAGGGGAAAAGGGCATCACCGAGCCTTTCCCCAGCGAGGCCAGCACCATTGCCGAAATCATCGCCGAGCTTGCGGCGACGCGCACCTCCGAACGGGCCGGGCGCACCATGGACCATGAATCGGAAGATGTGTTCGAACGCCTGCGCGCCGGGGGGTACCTATGAGCCAACATACTGCTTTTCCCATCGTCATCGTCGGCCACGTCGATCATGGGAAATCCACGCTCGTCGGGCGCTTGATGCACGAGACCGGCGCGCTGGCCGAGGGGGCGGTGGAAGCGCTGCAAGCTTCCTCTGACAAGCGCGGGTCGGTCTTCGAATGGTCGCATTTGCTCGACGCTTTGCAGATTGAGCGCGACCAAGGGATTACGCTCGACACAACGCAGGTTTGGTTCGCCTCCGAAGCCCGCCGCTATGTGATTATCGACGCGCCGGGGCATAAGGAGTTCCTCAAGAACATGGTAACGGGGGCCGCCGCCGCCGATGCCGCGATTCTGGTGGTCGATGCCCGCGCCGGTTTGGCCGAACAGACCCGCCGCCATGCCTATTTGCTACGCCTCTTAGGGATCACCCAGGTGGCGGTTGCGGTGAATAAGATCGATCTGATCGATTACGACGAAACGCGCTTTGGCGCGGTGGTCGAGGAAGTGGGCGGCTATCTGCGCTCCATCGGCATTAATCCGACCGCTCTTATTCCGATCTCCGCGCGCCACGGCGACGGCATTATCGCCAATGGCCCGAAAACCCCCTGGTATCACGGCCCGTCGCTGCTGCAAGCACTGGACGCTTTCACTGCACGGCCCAGCCTTGCGGCGCAGCCGTTGCGCCTGCCGGTGCAAGATCTCTATCGGCGCGGCGAGCGGCGCATTGTCGTCGGGCGCATCGAAACCGGGCGCTTGCGCGTCGGCGATACCATCCGCCTCACCCCCGGCAATCGCACGGTGAAGGTGGCGGCGCTGGAAGGCTGGAACCTCTCGGTGCCGAAACTCTCGGCGATTGCGGGCGAAAGCGTGGCGCTGGCGGTCGATGAGGATGTGTTCGTCGAACGCGGCGCGCTGATTACCGAGGCCGCGCCCTCGTCGCGGCAAGGCCATCTCATCACCTTGCGGATTTTCTGGCTCGACCGGACCCCGCTGAACGAGGGCGACCGGGTGACGTTGCGTATCGGCACCGGTTCCCACGAAGCCACCGTGCGCCGGATTGACGAAGCCTTGGACCTCGATAGTCTGGCGTTAGACCAGTCCGAAGGCCCCGGCCAGCTTGAAAGCGGCGGCATCGCCCGCGTCACGCTGCACAGCCGCCGCCCAATCCTCGGGGATCGCTTTGCCGATAACCCCCGTTTGGGCCGGGCCGTGCTCGCGCGGGACTATCGCCTGGTCGGCGGCGGGATTGTCGAGGAGTTGACGGAAGTCGTGCTCTCAGCCCCGGAAACCAGTGTAACCCCGGAAGAACGCGCGGCCCTCAACGGCCATCGTGGCGGGGTTCTGTGGCTCACCGGCCTATCGGGCTCCGGGAAATCGACCATCGCCCAGCGGCTTTTGCGGAAACTTACCGATCAAGGCCGCCTCGCCACGGTGCTCGACGGCGATACCTTGCGCCTTGGCCTGTCGCGCGATCTTGGCTTCACCGCTGAAGACCGGGCCGAGCAGGTGCGGCGCACGGCGGAAGTGGCGAAGCTGATGGCCAATAGCGGCCTCATCGTCATCGCCAGTCTCATTTCTCCGCGTCAAGCGGATCGGGACTTAGCCGAAACGATCATTGGCGATGACTTCCACGAGATTTTCGTGGATGCTCCTCTAGAGACTTGTATTACGCGTGACCCGAAAGGCTTGTACAAACGGGCCAAAGCGGGCGAAATCCCCAACTTTACGGGGGTTTCGGCCCCTTACGAAGCCCCCCAAGATCCGGCGTTGCGGCTCGATACGGCCAAGCTTTCGCTGGAGGACGCCACTGACGCGCTGCTGACCTACGCGGAAGCGCAGCTCGCCCGGCGAAATGAGAATTACGTGTTAGGCCCAGCCTATATCTAATCCCCTTTTCCCCGACGGAGGCTCCTATGACCCTTTTTCGCCGGACACTGCTTGCGGGCGCGTTGGCTCTTGCCGCCGCCCCGAGCTTCGCCGCCGATATCTCGCTGCTGAACGTTTCGTATGATCCGACGCGCGAGCTGTTTTCCGAAGTTAACAAGGTCTTCGGCGAGCAGTGGAAAGCTAAGACCGGCGATACGCTTCGGGTAAAGGCCTCGCACGGCGGTTCCGGCAAACAGGCCCGCTCGGTCATCGATGGTTTGGCCGCCGATGTGGTGACGCTCGCGCTCGCCTATGACATCAATGAAATCGCCGACAATAAGTTGCTGCGTCAGGATTGGCAGAAGCAACTGCCGGACAATGCGTCGCCCTTCTATTCCACCATCGTCTTTCTGGTCCGCAAAAATAACCCCAAGGCCGTGAAGGACTGGAATGATCTGCTGCGCGCGGACGTGAAGGTCATCACCCCGAACCCGAAAACTTCGGGCGGGGCGCGCTGGAACTATCTCGCCGCTTGGGCCTATGCGCTGAAGCAGCCGGGCGGGACTGACGCCAAGGCGAAGGACTTCGTCCGCGCGCTATTTAAGAATGTGCCGGTGCTCGATAGCGGCGCACGCGCCTCCACCATCACCTTCGTTCAGCGCAATATCGGCGACGTGCTGCTGGCGTGGGAAAACGAAGCCTTCTTGGCGCAGAACGAGCTTGGCAAGGATAAATTCGATATCGTCATTCCCTCGCTGTCGATTTTGGCTGAACCGCCGGTGGCCATTGTCGACTCGGTGGTCGATAAGCGCGGCACCCGTGCCGTGGCCGAGGCCTATCTAAAGTTCCTCTATACGCCGGAAGGCCAAGCCCTTGGGGCAAAGCACTATTATCGCCCGCGTTTGGCCGAAGTGGCCGAGAAGGTGGCCGATAAATTCCCGAAACTGACTCTGGTAACGATCGACGAGCAGTTCGGCGGCTGGCGGAATGCGCAAAAGACGCATTTCTCCGATGGTGGCACCTTCGATGAGATCATAAAGTAAGGCATGACCTCGCTTCCTCCGACTGTGGAGAGCGCTTCCCTCTCATCGTCGCCGACCTATCGGCGGCGGTGGGTGTGGAAGCGGGCCTCCGTTCTGCCGGGCTTCGGCCTGACCATGGGCATCACGCTTTTCTGGCTCAGCATCATCGTGCTGATCCCGCTGGGCGGCATGATCTTGAAAACCGCAACCTTGGGCTGGGATGCCTTCTTCAACGCCATTAGCACGCCGCGCGTGTTGGCCGCCCTGCGGCTCAGCATCGGCGGGGCCTTGATTGCAGCTCTGATAAACGCGGTGTTCGGTTCGATCATCGCCTGGGTTCTCGTGCGCTACCGTTTTCCCGGTCGCCGAATTGCCGACGCTTTGGTGGATATTCCCTTCGCGCTGCCAACGGCGGTTGCCGGTATCGCGCTCACCACGCTGTTCGCCCAGAATGGTTGGCTGGGTGCACCTTTGGATAAGCTCGGCATTCAGGTTGCCTATACGCCGTTAGGGGTGATCGTCGCGCTGATCTTCGTCGGTTTTCCCTTCGTCGTGCGCACGGTGCAGCCGGTTCTGGCCGATCTTGACCCGGAGATTGAGGAAGCCGCCCTGTGTTTGCGCGCCAGCCGTTGGCAAACCGTCCGCCGGGTGATCTTACCGTCGCTGTTCCCCGCCCTCGTCACCGGTGCCGCCTTGGCCTTTGCCCGTGCGGTCGGCGAATATGGCTCAGTCATCTTCATTGCCGGGAACCTGCCAATGGTGTCGGAAATCGCGCCGCTGCTGATCGTGATTAAGCTTGAAGAATTTTCCTACGCCGAAGCGACGGCCATCGGCACCACCATGCTGAGTTTTGCCTTTCTCATGCTGTTGGCGCTGAACGGGCTCCAACGCTGGTCGCGCCGCTATGAGGAGGGCGAATGATGACCTCGGCGACCGAACCGCGCTGGGTGCGCTACATTCTCATCACCGTCGCCATGCTGTTTCTGATCGGGCTTGTCGTCTTGCCGCTGGTGCTGGTGTTTGCCGAAGCCTTGCGCCAAGGCATTGGGGCCTATTTCGCCGCCCTGACCGATCCCGACGCCTGGGCCGCGATTAAGCTGACCCTGCTGACCGCCGCTGTGGCCGTGCCGCTGAACCTGATTTTTGGCGTGGCGGCCGCTTGGGCCATCACCAAGTTCGACTTCAAGGGGAAAAGCCTGCTCATCACCTTGATCGATCTGCCGTTTTCGGTGTCGCCCGTGATTGCCGGTCTGATCTTCGTGCTGCTGTTCGGCTTGCAGGGCTGGTTTGGGCCGTGGCTGCGGGCCAATGACATCCAAATTCTGTTCACGCCAATTGCGATCATCCTTGCGACGATTTTCGTTACCTTCCCCTTCGTCGCCCGCGAGCTTTTGCCACTGATGCAGGAGCAAGGACGCCAGGAGGAAGAGGCGGCGCGCGTTCTGGGCGCCTCCGGCTGGCAGATTTTCCGGCGCGTGACCCTGCCGAATATCCGCTGGGGGCTGCTCTACGGTGTGCTGCTGTGTAATGCGCGCGCCATGGGGGAATTCGGTGCGGTTTCGGTCGTCTCCGGTCACGTGCGCGGCGAGACCAACACCATGCCCTTACACGTTGAAATCATGTATAATGAATATGCGTTCACGGGGGCTTTCGCCGTCGCCTCCCTGCTGGCCTTGCTGGCGCTGGTGACACTGATTGCAAAAAGCTTGCTCGATGCCGTGTTGGAACGGCGCGAGCACCGCGCCTCTTAGCCCCCCTAAAACGCCTGGAGGTCCGTCATGGATATTACCGTTAAAGGCCTGGTCAAAGGCTTCGGCAGCTTCACCGCCCTGCATGGGGTCGATCTCGATATTCATACGGGCGAACTCCTGGCGATTCTGGGGCCGTCGGGCTCGGGGAAAACCACCCTGCTGCGCCTTTTAGCCGGATTGGAGCAACCGGACGCGGGCTCGATCCGCTTTGGCGCGAAGGACGTGGCCGGGAACCTTCCGGGCGACCGCGATGTCGGCTTCGTCTTCCAGCATTACGCGCTGTTTCGGCACATGAGCGTGTTCGAGAATGTCGCTTTTGGCCTGCGGGTCCGCCCGAGTAAGACCCGCCCGCCTGAGGCCGAAATTCGCAAGCGGGTGAATGATTTACTCTCGCTTGTTCAAGTCGATTGGTTGGCGGAGCGCTACCCGACCCAGCTTTCGGGCGGCCAGCGGCAGCGCGTGGCCCTCGCCCGCGCGCTCGCGATTGAACCGCAAGTCTTGCTGCTCGATGAGCCCTTCGGCGCGCTTGACGCGAAAGTGCGCCGGGAACTACGCCGCTGGTTGCGCGACCTGCATCGCCGCCTGGGCATGACCACCGTGTTCGTTACCCACGATCAGGAAGAAGCGCTGGACCTCGCCGACCGGGTGGTGGTGATGGGGCAAGGCCGCGTGGAGCAAATCGGTGCGCCACAGGAGCTTTACGATTCGCCCGCCAATGCCTTCGTTTACCGTTTCTTAGGTGAAACCAACGAGTTACGCGCCTCTTTACAAGCGGGCCGCGTGCGGGTTCAGGATACCCCCATTGCCGAAGCGGCGCGCATCAGTGTCGCCGAAGCCGCCCACGAGGCCGATGGCACGCTGTTCGTCCGCCCGCATCTCTTGAGCCTCACCCCCGACCCGCAGGGCATCGCGACTGTCACCCACGTGTCTTTGGTTGGCGCGATGTTACGGGTCGAGGTCGAAACTCAGGATGGCCAGAGTCTGCATGTGGAAGTGCCGCGCGGCCCGAGCATCGATCTGGTGCCGACCCCTGGGGAGCGCGTGTCGCTGATGGTGCGCGGGGGATTGTTCGTCGCGGCTTGATTAAAGTTCGGGGGCGATCAGTTTTTCCCGCACCAGCCGGTCGAGCAGATCATAGCCATACTCGCTAACCTCGGCGAAGGTGACAGACAGCGCCTGTCCCGCATCGTCAACGCGGGCGACGCCGCCCGAGAACACCGCTATATCGTCGTTCGGGCCAACAATCAGCCCCAGCAGCGGCGTTGTTGGCACGGGGGCGGAAGGCGGCAGTTTCAGCCGCAGGCCGCCGTAAGACCAATCCAGCGTTTCATAGTAATGGCCTTGGATTTTAACCGTCAGGCGCGGCACAACCATGCGCTGATTGCCCCGGCGCGGGCGGGGGCCGGATACCGGCTTTTGACGCGACAGAGCGGGAGTAGACATGGAACGCCTCCGAAACATCGTTCCTGTCATACTAAGATCAAGTCTGTTTAAAATCAATTCGCAAAACGGAATTGTTCGTCTCTTGTCATAACTCCAGTGCCCGCCCCGCCAAGGCCCGCAGCCGGTCCAGGGCACCTTGGAGAATATAGGCGGCCGCCATTTTATCGACAATCTCGGCCCGGCGCGCGCGCGACAGATCGGCCTCCAGCATCAACCGGGTGACGGCGACGGTGGATAGCCGCTCGTCCCACAGCGCCATCGGCAGGGCGGTTTTTTCCGAAAGATTATCGATGAACGTCCGGGTCGATTGCGCGCGCGGCCCTTCCGAGCCATCCATATTGACCGGCAAGCCCAGCACGAGCCCGCCAACGTCCCGCGCTTTGCAGAGTTTCAGCAACGCTTCGGCGTCGGCGGTGAATTTCGTCCGGCGGATGGTCTCGACCGGGGTTGCCGACAAGCCAAGCCCGTCGGAAATCGCAAGGCCGATGGTTTTGGTGCCAAGATCGAGCCCGAGCAGGCGATAGCGCCGGGTTGCAAGGACGGGGGCGAGTTCGGAAAGATCGACAAGAGCCATTCCCTGTCCTAGCACTGGAAGGTCAATTGAAACAATGCCGGAGAGCCGCTGTGCCGCCCCTTGCCCCGACCTTGGAAACCCCGCGCCTGCGCCTAAGAATGCACACAATAGACGATTGGGAGCCGATGGTCGCGCTGTGGACGCATCCCGACGTCGTTCGCCATATCGGCGGCGGGGCGATCGGCACGCGGCACGATGTTTGGTTTCGGCTGCTGCGTCACATCGGACATTGGGCCGCGTTGGGATACGGCTATTGGGCGATTGAAACGCGCGATGGCGGCGCGTTCGTTGGCAGCGCCGGATTGGGCGATTATCGCCGCGAGATGGACCCGCCAATGCACGGCGTGCCCGAAGCCGGCTGGACCATTCACCCGCGCCATCAGGGCAAGGGCTTTGCAACCGAAGCGATGCAGGCCATCCTTGCTTGGGCTGACGCGCAGGATTTACCCCCCGCTTTTTGCATTATCTCGCTGGAGAATGCCCCCTCCATCCGCGTTGCCGAAAAACTCGGTTTCCGGTTGGGCGAAACGGCAATTCTGCGCGGCAATACCATTCATCTTTTGCGGCGGTAATCATGGCAAAACCTCTCCCCGCGCCCGTCAGTCAGGCGGTTACGCTTCTGCAAGCCTGCCTTGCCGATCGCGGCGAAGTGCGCGCCCGCGCTATGTTCGGCGGTTACGGAATTTATCTCGAAGACCGGATCATCGCGCTGTGGGATGTGGACGCGCTCTATTTGAAGGTCGATCCCCTCACGGCCCCGCTTTTTGCCGCCGAGGGTCTGCCCCCCTTCAGCTATCGGAAAGCAACGGGGGACGTGACTGTCATGTCCTACTACCGAGTTTCCGATAGCTGGGACGCGCCCGAGACGATGGCCCCCTGGGCCGCGCTCGCCGTAAAAGCCGCAAAACGATCTGCCAAACCACAAAAAAAGTGATATTTAATCGTTGCGCATCATCTAAATCAGATTTACATCTGAAATATGGACGAGATTGACCGCATCATCATTTCCCTATTGCAGCAAGAAGGACGCCTGCCGCAGTCGCTGCTTGCCGCCGAAACTGGCCTGAGCCAGTCGGCGGTACACGAGCGTTTGCGGCGGCTCACCGCGTCCGGTGCGATTAAAATCGTCGGGGTGGCCGATCCACAGGCGGTCGATCTTACCCTGCTCGCCTTCGTCTTCGTCGGGCTTGACCGGCCCGAGCGCGATGAAGGGTTTCGGCAGGCGATGAGTGCAGAAGCGGCGGTTCTCGAATGCCATCACATTACCGGCGACTGGTCTTATCTGCTGAAGATACGCGCCGCGACGGTGGCGGATTTGGAACAGGTGCTGACGGATCAGATTAAGCGACAACCGGGCGTCGTGCGGAGCCACACCATGTTGGCGCTGTCCACGACAAAGGAAACCCACAGCTTGCCGATCCTTCCCACACCGAAAGCCTAAGTTTGATGCTCGGTTTCTTTCTTCAGGGCTTGGCCTTGGGGCTCTTGCTTGCCGTTCAAGTCGGCCCGATAGCCCTGCTCTGCCTCGACCGCACGCTGCAAGGCGGCATCCGACGCGGCTTTGCCGTGGCCTTGGGGGCATCGATGGCGGATGCAACCTACGCGCTGATCGCCCTCTTCAGTCTTGCCGCCCTCGGCGTTTGGGCGCGGACGATTTCGCTACCCATGCAAATCGGCGGCGGTCTGCTGCTGCTCTGGCTTGCCTGGAGCGCGTGGAAAAGCCGCAATGCCGTGCGCCATGCGGCGGATGTTGCGCGGGAGACGAGTTTTCTGGGCGACACGCTCACGGTGATGGCGATCACACTCAGTAATCCGCTGACCGTGATTTACTTCGGCGGTCTCTTCAGTTCGCTGGGCGGGCTTGAGGCGGGATTGGGCGAAAGGTTTGCGCTGGCGGGCGGGCTCGTCGCCTCTACCGGTGGGACCCTCATCCTTCTCGTGTTTGTGGCGGATTGGCTGCGACCGCGCCTCTCCCCGCCGCGAATGGCCCTGATGAACGGGCTGGCCGCGCTGGG
>NZ_JBILQX010000281.1:0-3306 GCF_044372965.1 Elstera sp.
CACCATCCGAACGGCGCGGGCGCGGACTTCAGGAGAAAACTTGTTCGTCGTCTTGCTTGTCATAGACCCTACTTCTCACGAGTTGGGGTCTCCGGCAAACTCGGGGCGGTTCAGAGCGCCAACCGATGGGCTCTCCTCAATCAACCGACTCGATCATCGCCGAGGTTTTCGAGCCGGGTGGGTTTTCAAACTTGCTTCGTTTGGCCGCGCTCAATACTTACGGACGCGCGGCGGGTCTCTCGAAAATCGCGACATTGGCAAATATCCGATTCACCGTGACCAGAACCCCCGAAACCAAAGTTTATTTCTCGCCGAAGCTTCCCGTGGATCGCGCTTATAGCATCACGGGATTGCGGCTTCGGATTAATGCCCCGATTACTCGGCGGGGGGCTGCCTAAGCCTCCACCGGCTTCGCCTCATGCGCGAGCGTCCACCCTCGGTCACTCTGCTGGTAGTATTTCAACCAATGCCCCGCCGCCTTCGCCTCTTTATAGCGCAGGCGCGCGGATGCTACCGCGAGTTCGTCACGGCCGTTGAAAATATCGAGAATGCGGGCGTAAGCACTTGGATTGCCTAAGCTAACGCCTTCGGTCAGCAGCGCCACCGTCGCCCCGTTCGGGTTTTCGTCGGTCGCGGTGAGCCAGATCGGCTGGCGGGCAGCCATGCCTTCTTTCACCGTGCCGTGGGGCAGGAAGCTGGCGGGATCGTAGGTCCAGAGGTGGGCGTTCAGCGCCTCCACCCGTTCTTCCGACCCGCACAGCACCACGGCGCGCAAATTGGCCGCTATCACGCGCTCCAGCAGCTTCGGCAAAGCCTCCTCCAGCGGGGACCGCGTGAGGTGGTAGAAGCTCCAGTCGGTCATAGCGGCCACTATTTCCTTAGGCTTCGTAGCGGCTTTTCACCAACTGGTCGAGCAAGCGCACGCCCCAGCCGGTCGCGCCCTTCGGCACCACGCCCTTATCCTTATTCGCCCAGGCCACGCCGGCGATATCGAGATGCGCCCAAGGCACATCATTAACGAAGCGTTGCAGGAACACGGCGGCCACCGCGCTGCCCGCGCCGCCATCGCCGATATTCTTCATGTCGGCGATGGGGGATTTCAGCAGCGCGTCATAGGCTTCGCCGAGCGGCATGCGCCACAGGGTTTCGCCCGTGTCTTTACCCGCCGCGAGAATAGCCTCGGCGAGCGCGTCGTTATTGGAGAAAAGCCCCGCGTGCTCGTGACCCAAGGCAATGATAATCGCGCCGGTCAAGGTGGCGAGGTTAATCATGGCGACCGGCTTGAAGCGGTCCTGGGTGTACCAAAGAATATCGGCGAGTACCAAGCGGCCTTCGGCGTCGGTATTCAGCACTTCGATGGTCTGGCCGCTCATGCTGGTGACAACGTCGCCGGGGCGTTGGGCGGTGGACGAGGGCATGTTTTCCACAAGACCAACGACGCCGACGGCATTGACCTTCGCCTTACGCCCCGCGAGCGCCAGCAGCGTGCCGACGACCGCCGCCGATCCGCCCATGTCCCACTTCATGTCTTCCATGCCCTTGGCGGTCTTCAGCGACAGCCCGCCGCTATCGAAGGTCACGCCCTTGCCGACGAAGGCCACTGGGGCCGCGCCATCCTTGCCACCGTTCCAGCGCAGCACGACGACGCGCGATTCCGACTTGGAGCCCTGCCCCACGCCAATCAGCGCGCCCATGCCAAGCTTTTTCAAGTCTTTAAGGGTGAGAACTTCAACCTCAAGCCCGGATTTTTCCAGATCCTTCAGCCGGTCGGCGTAGGTTTCCGGGTTCAGCACATTGCCAGGTTCGGTGACGAGGTCGCGCGCGTAGACAACGCCGTCCGCAAGCTTATCGAGATCGGCAAAAGCCTTTTTCGCGGCGCTATGGTCGGCCAACAGAACCGCCACTTTTTCCAAGCTGGGCTTATCGTCGGCCTTTTGCTTGGTCAGATATTTATCGAAGCGATAGGCGCGCAACGAAAGCCCATGGGCAAGGCGCGCGGCCAGGGAGGCCGTGCTGAGGTCGCCCGTTAGTGGATCGACGGCAATGGCAAGATGGGTTTCCGGTTGGGCGGCAACCGCTGCGTAGACCGAACCGCCGAGGCTTTCAGCCTTGGCATCGGTCAATTCGGCGAGCTTGCCAAGCCCGAGCAGCAACACCCGCCCCGCATCGAGCCCGGCCGGCGCGAGAATTTCCAACGTCTGGCCGAACTTCCCCGTAAAGCGGCTCGCCGCCGCCGCCCGCGTGAGCGCGCCATGGGTTTGAGCATCCAGGTGCGCGGCGCTGGCGAGAAGCGCGCGATCTTCAGCGACGGTTACAACCAGCGTGCCTTTTTTAGCGAGGTCCAAATCGGCAAACGAAATTTTCATGCGAGGGATCTTTCTTCGGTCTAAGAAGCGCTTGGGCAGTCCGCAATTGGTGTCCGTGCCCTTTCCGTCACCTTATCCGGCCACTGCCGTCTTGCCAATCGGTGCCTATCTGGGAAAAGGGCGCGCGGGGTCTCTTGCCGCTGAGGCCAGAATGGGGCAAGGTCCGCCTGCAAATTCTGGTTAAGGAAATGGTCAGCGCGATGGCCCGCTTAGTCTATTCGTCGGTTTTGGCAGCCCTGCTGTCGGTGGCTCCCGTCAGCCTTGAAAACGGCTTTGTGCCGAAAGCGGCTGAAGCGCAGGAAATGCTGCGCATCGCCGCTGTGGTGAACGACGAAATCATTTCGATTTATGACATCATCCAGCGCGCCGATTTTCAAACGATCATCGGTCTTGGCCAGCAAGTGACCGAGGAGTCGCGGGCGCGTCTCGTGCCGATCATGCTGCGCACGATGATTGATGAAAAGCTGATGATGCAGGAAGTCAAACGCCGGGGCATCAATGTTCAAGATGAGGAAGTAAAGGCCTATCTTGAGGCCTTGGAGGCCTCGAATAACCGGCCCAAAGGGTCGCTGTTGAAGGATGTCGAGCGCGTCGGGCTTCGGCCCGATACGCTGATGGATCAGATCCGCCCCCGGTTGGGCTGGGATATTCTGAACCGTCAGAAGGTGCGCGCCCTCCGCCCGGTCTCGGATGACGAAATTGATCAGGTTATTGCCGAAGCCCAGGCCTCCCAAGGGCAGCCGGAATATTTGGCTGCCGATATTTTCCTGTCCTTCGATTCGGTGGGCGGGGAAGCCGCAGCGCTGCGTATCGTCGACGAAATCGCCCGGCAACTCGGCAGCGGCGCGCGGTTCTCGGCGGTGGCCCAGCAGTATTCAAACTCGGCGTCGGCCTCGACGGGGGGGGATCTCGGCTGGGTGCGCACCGGCCAGATCGATCC
>NZ_JBILQX010000004.1:0-56538 GCF_044372965.1 Elstera sp.
CTCGCGGCGAATATGTTGCTCGCGGGTGGAGAGCGTCAGCACCCAGCCGCGCTTACCATCGGCATCGATTGTTTCGCCGCAGAGGCGGCCCGGCATCTGGCGCATATATTTTTCGCGCGTGGCGAACAGCCCAACATAGGGACCGCCGAAGTTCAGCCCATTGCCGATGGACTGGCCTTCGGCCACGACGATATCCGCCCCCATCGCGCCCGGCGGCATCAACGCGCCGAGCGAGAGCGCTTCTGTCACCACCACGACCAGCAGCGCGCCCTTGGCGTGGGCGGCGGCGGCAAGCGGGGTCAGGTCGCGGATATGGCCGAAGACGGAGGGGTTCTGGACAACGACGCAGGCCGTCTCTCCATCGATCCGGCTGGCGAGATCTTCCAGCCCTTCCGGGTCGGCGGCGGCAGCGTCCAGGGTGAAATCGCCATAGGCCCCGTGGGTTTCCACAATCGCCTTATAATGCGGATGCAACCCGCCCGAGAGCAGCGCCTTCTTGCGCTTGGTCACGCGGTTGGCCATCACCACGGCTTCCACGCAGGCGGTAGAGCCATCGTACATGGAGGCGTTCGCCACCTCCATGCCGGTGAGCATCGCCACTTGCGTTTGAAACTCGAACAGATATTGCAGCGTGCCTTGCGCGATTTCCGGCTGATAGGGCGTATAGGCCGTCAGGAACTCGCCGCGCTGGATGATGGAATCGACGCTGGCGGGCACATGGTGGCGGTAGGCCCCGGCCCCGATAAAGAAGGGAACGTCCCCCGCCACCAAATTCTTCGCGGCCATCGCCTTTAGGGTGCGTTCAACCGAAAGCTCCCCGGCGTGGAACGGCAGATCGACCGGCTTTGTACGCACGGCAGCGGCGGGAACATCGACGAAGAGGGCATCGACGCTGGGCGCGCCGATCGTGCCAAGCATGGCCCGGCGATCGCCCTCGGTCAGCGGTAAATAGCGCATCGCTTAGGCTCCGATATGGGCCTGATAGGCCGCTTCGTCCATCAACCCATCGAGTTCGGACGGGTTGGACAGGGTGATTTCGAAGAACCAGCCGTCGCCCTGCGGGTCGCTGTTCACCAAGCTGGGGTTATCGGGCAGCGCGGCATTGACGGCGGTAATCGTGCCCGACACCGGCGCGAAAATGTCGGAGGCGGCTTTGACCGATTCGACCACGGCGGCTTCCTTGCCCTGCGCGAAGGTCGCGCCCACGGCGGGGAGTTCGACGAACACCACATCGCCCAACTGCTCTTGCGCATATTGGGTAATGCCGACGCGGGCGGTGGTGCCCGTAACCTGCACCCATTCGTGGTCGGCGGTAAATTTCACGGTGGACATGGAAACTCTCTCCTAGCGAACGTAACGATGGGGCGTGAAGGGCAGCGGCGCGACATGGGCCGGAACCGGCTTGCCGCGTAAATCGAGAAACAGTGTGCGGTCCGGCGCGGTATGGCTGGCGGCGACATAGCCCATCGCCACAGGGCCTTGCACAGAGGGGCCAAAGCCGCCGCTGGTGATTACGCCAAGCGCTTCGGTTAGCCCGGCATCGGCATAAATCTTGGCGCCTTCGCGCACCGGCGCGCGGCCTTCGGGCTTAATGCCGACGCGGCGGCGGGCGGGGCCGTCCAAAAGCTGGGTTTGAATAACCGTATCGCCCGGAAAACCGCCCTCGGCCCGGCGACGCTTGGAGATGGTCCAGGCCAGATCGGCTTCGATGGGGCTGGTCCCTTCCGTAATATCATGGCCATAGAGGCACAGCCCGGCTTCGAGCCGCAGCGAATCGCGCGCGCCGAGGCCAATAGGCTTCACGGCGTCATGGGCAAGCAAAGCCTGCGCCAGCGCTTCCGCCGAGGCATTGGGCACGGAAATCTCGAACCCATCCTCGCCGGTATAGCCCGAGCGGGTGATGAACAAAGCCACGCCGTTCCAGGCAAACTCGGCCCCGGAGAGAAAGGCCAAGGCTTCGACGCCCGGCACCAGCGCCTTCAGCACCTCCACGGCCTTCGGGCCTTGTAGGGCGAGCAGGGCGGCGTCCGAATGCTCAAGAATATCGCAGTCGGTCAGTTCGGCGCGAAACCGGTCGATATCCTGGGTTTTGCACCCGGCGTTGACGACCACGAATAGCCGGTCTTCCAGCTTCGTTACCATCAAATCATCGAGAATGCCGCCATCGGCCTGGGTCAGCATGGTGTAACGCATGCGCCCGATTTTCAGGATTTGCAGATCACCCGGCACCAGCCGTTCCAGGGCGACCGCCGGATCGGTGCCGTCCTTGCCGCGAATTGTGACTTGGCCCATGTGCGACACGTCGAACAGGCCCGCGTTGTCGCGCGTCCAGGTATGTTCGGTCAGAATCCCGGTTGGGTATTGCACCGGCATGGCATAGCCCGCGAAGGGCACCATGCGCGCGCTAAGGCTGCGGTGGAGCCCATCAAGCGCGGTCGTATGAAGGGGAGTATCAGTTTCAGTCACAGATCCGGTGCCTTTCGCGCAAGCAAACTCGCGTGCCGTCCTCCGACGGCGGGCACCCCCTCTGTCTGATTACCTGAAAGATCGACCGGATTTATCCGGCTTGCCTCGTCGGTGGATGGCAGACGCCATCGCTTTCCAGAGCGGTCGATCCCTGTGCGGTCCTGGATGCCTGAGAGTTTCCGGGGTGGGTTGCTCCTTCGGCGGCGGACAGCTCCGCGCTCTCCCACGCAGGGCTTATGACCTATAGGGAGGTATGGGGGATTCGCGGGGGGAAGTCAACGCGGCGAGCGGTGCGGCCCGGATTTAAAAATTAATCTTGGCGATGAGGGCCGGAAGACCGGCGGCGATGACGGCAAAGGCCAGCAGCGTCCACCACGTCGGCAAGGAGGCGACGCGCCCTTTCAACTCTCCGAAGCTCTCGGCGCTCGGGAGGGTTTTCAGGCGCTCATCCATGCGCGTAATCATCGGCTCAAGGCGTTGAAGAACAGCCTTGATCTCGCTCACACTCGATTCTAGGGCGGCGATACGTGCTTCCATAGTAGGATCATGGGGGCCGCTACCCCCGCTGTCAACGCTAGCGGCGCCGGATTGAGCGGCAATGTCTACCTCCAAGCATATAATATTAACGATAAGAGATTGATTTTTTCAATTTATCGATTGTATTATAAAAAAATCTCTTTTATGGGAGTATTCAGGATGAGGTTATCGGCAAATGCTTTGATTATAATATTAATATTTTTTCTCTCTAGTTCATTTTCGTTGGCTAAGCAGGCTAATTCCTCAGGAATTGAAATATCTCAGTTGATAAAAATGTATATGCTGCCGGAAAAAGAAAGTTATAATGTTCTGCCGTGGGAAACTGGAAGTATGCCTAGCAGTCAAATTGATTGGCAGCATGCAGGTTCAAAAGAGTGTCCTCCGCACATATTGAACAAATTCCGAACTTATTTCTGTCGTCATGGGAAGGTAATCATAACAAGGAATGGAAAACCAACTCATACAGTGCTCGGGAGGGTTGTCGAGCCTGGAGTATGGGATATTACTTTGGCGGGCGCTCGTATGGGTGTTTTTCATGTGATAATTGAATCAAGCGATATCTCGCATGACCTCGGCTCTGATACCCTGACTGTTACTGGGAAGTCTCGGAGTGGAGTTAGATTTAAGGAAATTAAGGCTTGTGGCGGCTATGCGGGAGGGGCTGCTGAATTTAAAATTTCGGCCCCGGGCAGAAAAAACGCATTTGCTAACGTATCATGGAGCTGTGGCAGTGCCGGTTGCACTCCTGGAATAACTATCACTCCTGATGTGGGTGATGGAAATACAGGAGATTGCAAATTTTATTAATTTAAAAAATTTCTCGCCAATTCGTTTGATCATCGCAAATTATATCTTCTTAATAGAGTTGCGATGACTCTATTAAGAAGATCATTGCAAAATCAGATAGTTATTCTCAAATGCCACCTTCTGGGTGCGCACGGAGAGCACCACTTTCCGGCCGTCGCCCAGGGTTAGGCTCAACTGGCCTTTGGGGGAATTGGTCGGGCGGACGGCTTGCAGGATGATCCCGACGGTCGCATCGAACGACAGGTGAATGCCCTTATCCACCTTCGATTTCGTCACCGTATAGCCGCGCCCCGGCAGAATATAGAGCTGGCCGTTTTCTGGGACGACCGCGTTTAGGGTTTGGCGGTCGCGGACCACCACCACTTTGCGCTCTTCCTTGGCGGGCGCGGCGGTTGCCAGGGGGGCGAGGGCGGTCAAGCAGGCCAGGGCCAGCGCCGAAAAAGCGTATCGCATCATTCCTCCTCGCCCGCATCGGCGTTAAAGATCGCCGTCACGTCGGCGTCGGTCAAGGCGCGCCAGTCGCCGGGGGCCATTTGTCCCAGCCCGAGCCCGCCGATGCGGGCGCGGTGCAGGGTTTCGACGTGATTGCCAACGGCGGCCATCATGCGCCGCACCTGATGGTAGCGCCCTTCGGTGAGGCGCACTTCCACCTGTTTGCCATCGTCCGAAACCGCGCGCAGCCCGGCGGGTTTGCACGGGGTTTTTTCGTTTTGCAGCATTAGCGTGCCGCTTGCGAAAGCGGCCACTTCGTCACCGCGTAACGGGCGGGCGAGGGTGGCGTGATAGAGTTTCGTCACTTTGCGTTTGGGCGAGATGATCTTGTGCAGCAACTGCCCATCGTCGGTCATCAGCACCAGGCCGGAGGTGTCCTTATCGAGCCGCCCGGCTACCGACAGGACGGGATCGCGCCGCCGGAAGCGGGCGGGGAGCAGATCGTAGACCAGTCGGCCGGGATCGTCGGTGGAGCACACAAAGCCTTCGGGCTTATGCAGAATCAGCGTCAGCGGCGCGGGGTCGAGTTTTTCGCCATCGGCGGAGAGGCGCGCGGGGTCGATGCGGGGGTCGTCCTCCAGCACCGCGCCATCGTCGAGCGTCAGGCGACCGGCGGCAATCCAGCTTTCGGCTTCCCGGCGGGAGGCGCAGTAGCCCAGGGCCATCAACCATTGCGAGGCGCGTTTCTGCATTAGCGAGTTGCTTCCAGCAGCTTAAACCCATCTTGGTCGAGCAGGCTGCGCCAGGAGGCGAATTCGGCCTCCAGATCGGCCTCATAGGGCAGCGAGCGGTTGGCGACCAGTAGCAGTTTGCCGCCCGGCTTCAGCCCGTGGGCCGCCGCGCGAATGAACGCTTTCCCCAGGTCGGGCACGGCGGCGCGGCCCTGGTGGAACGGCGGGTTCATCACCACCGCATCCCATTGCGCCACGCCGTGCGGCTGCGTGGCATCGGCCCAGCGCACCGACACGCGCGGATCGCTAAGGTTCTGGCGGGCGAGCGCCACGGCGCGCGAATCGGCGTCCACCGCATCGATCCGCGTCACGCCAGGGCAGCGCGCCAGAATTTCCGCCGAGAGATAGCCCCAGCCGCAGCCCAAATCTGCCACCACACCCGCAAGGCTGGCGGGCAGATGCGCGGCGAGCAGGGCCGAGCCCGCGTCGATCCGGTCCCAGGCGAAGAGGCCGGGGGCGGTGGCGATGGGGGATTTTTCCGGCAGCAGCGGCAGGGCGCGCGCCGTCGCGCCCGCAATCCATTCGGCGGCGAGCCCGGTCTTGAACTCCGCGCCCTTCGCCGCCCACAGCACCCGGCATTTATGCTTGGAGAGCACGCCGACATTGCCGAACAGCGCGTCTAAATCGCCCTGGGAGCGGGCGGCCCCGCCGGTATTGGCGACGGCCATAGCGAGAATGCCGCCTTCGGCCAGAATCTCGGCCAACAGGGCCAAATCACCCAAGGCCCGCTCGCGCTGCTTGCCAGGGATATAGAGAATCAGGCGCGGCAGCGTGCCGTGATCGCTATTCAGGCGGGCGCGCAAATCTTCCGAGGTGGCGGGCACCGGCTGCACGGTCCAGCCGCGCTGGGCGAGCCGATCCGCCTGCGGTTCGAAATCTTCCAAGATCAGCGCGCGGGTTTGCGGCAGCGCGTCCAGCGGCACGCCAGCCCCGAGCCCCTGCACGAGGATCGGCCCGGTTTCGGGAAGGGCAATCAAGCCCCGGTCGAGCGCTACCGCAAGGGCGGCCTGTTCGGTCTCAGTCATCCCTCTCCCCTACAGCGGGATGGGGGCAAAAGGAAGACGAAACGATGACGCGCGTGCGACGGGTTTTCCGATACTTGCATGTTCAGGCATAAATCGGCATAAACTTGCGAAAACACGCATTATCGAGATTGAGCATGATTCTCGCAGAAGAGCGGCGGCAGCATATTTTGGAGGCGATTACCCAGCAGGGCCGGGTGGTCGCCGCCGATTTGGCGCAGCGTTTCGCCACGTCGGAAGATACGATTCGCCGCGATTTGCGCGATCTGGACCGGGCGGGGAAGCTGCGGCGGGTTCACGGCGGCGCGGTGCGCCCTTCGGCGCTGACCTCCGATTTCCGCGAGCGGGTGGCGGCGGATGTGCCGCGCAAACAGGCGCTGGCGGCGGTAGCAGTCGGGCTGATCCAGCCGGACGATATCGTCTTGATCGACGCGGGCAGCACCAATCTCGCCCTCGCCCATCTGTTGGAGGATGGGGCGGCGATGGCGGTTGTGACCAACTGCCCGGCGATTGCGGTGGCGCTGGGGCATTTCATCCGCACGGAAGTCATTATGCTCGGCGGTACGGTCGCGGGCGGCACCGGGTCGGTGCGCGGGGCGCGGACCCTGAAGGCGCTCGCGGATATTCGCGCCGATCTCTGCTTTATCGGGGCGTGTGGGCTTGATCCTGCCTATGGGCTCGCGGCCTGGGAGGGGGAGGATGCGGCGCTGAAACAGGCGATGATTTACGCCAGCCGCCGGGTGGTTTCGGCCATCGTCACCGAAAAGCTGGCCCGCCCGGCACCGTTCAAAGTGGCCGATGTGGCGAGCCTCGATCAGATCATCGTCGAAGCCGATGCGCCGGGGGATCTTTTGGCGCGGCTGCGCGCCGCCCCGGACGCGCCTGAAATTCTCATTGCCGGACAGGAACCCCGTTGATGCCCCCCACACGTCGCGCCCGCTGGGTGATCTCGGCGATCTTTCTCGCCAATGGCATGGGTTACGGATTGTGGGCCGCCCATGTGCCGATTCTGCGCGATGCCCTGGGGCTGACGGAAAGCGCGCTGAGCCTCATTCTGATGCTGGTGGCGGTGGGGGCGCTGCTCGGTATGCCGCTTGCGGGCTGGCTCGGCGGGCGGATCGGCACCCATCGCGCGACGCAGATTTTCCTGCCCGCAGCACTCGTCTCAATCGTGTTGCCGATATTGCTCGCGGTCTTCCTGCCGGAAACCGCGCCGCGCCTAACGCTCGTGGCGGTCAGCGCCATTCTGTTCGGGCTTGGCAATGGCGCGCTCGATGTGGCGATGAATGCCCAGGCTAGCACCGTGGAAAAAGCGTTGGGTTCGCCAATGCTCTCCAGTTGTCATGGGTTCTTCAGCCTTGGCGGGTTGCTTGGCTCTGGCCTTGGCGGTGGGTTGATCTTGATCGGTTTCGGGCGCGGCGATGGGATGGCGGTGGTTCTGCTCGTGGCGCTCGTGCTGCTGACCTTGCCCGCCCGCCATTTGCTGCCCGCCGCCGCCGAGGCGGACGCCAAGAAGAAATTTCCCTTTACGGGCGCGGTCGTCGCCCTTGGGGCGCTCGCCTTTGGCTGTTTCATGGTTGAAGGCGCGGTCGCCGATTGGAGCGCGCTGTTGCTGACCAGCACCCTGCCGCCGGGGGGCTCGGTCGGGTGGGCGGCGGCGGGCTATACGGCCTATTCGCTGGCGATGGCCTGCTGCCGCTTTGCCGGCGATCGGATCGTCGGGCATTTCGGCCCCCTGCGGACGCTCGCGGTGAGCGGCATTGCCATTGCCATCGGGCTGCTGATCGCGGTGACGGCCCCGGTGCTGGCTTTGGGCGCGGCTGGCTTCGTTTTGGTCGGGCTTGGGGCGGCGAATGTCGTGCCGGTGCTGTTCCGCGCGTCGGCCAATCTGCCGGGCATCAGCCCCAGTGCGGGCGTCGCGGCGGCGGCGAGCTTGGGCTATGCCGGGTTTCTGATTGGCCCGCCGCTAATCGGCTGGGGAGCGGCGCACTCCAGTCTCAATCTGGCGCTGGGGGCGCTTGCCGTTATGGGCGTGGCGCTGTTAGCCGGGCGGCGGCTCGTGACGCGGGCTTAAGGCACGATCATCTGGATAGCGGCGGGATGGACGGTGAAAACGGCGGGCGTCGCGCCCAGGACTTCGCCGTCCATATTGATCGATTTGGCCCGGCGCGTTGCGATCTCGAACCGCCGCCCGCGCAACGTGCGGACATCGGGGCTCAGGCCGTGGCGGCCCGTGGGGAAGGACCCCGCGATAGCCAGAAGCTTCCAGACCGCTTTGAACTCCAGCGAATAAAGATCGAGCTGGCCATCATTAATGTCGGCCCCCTGCTCCACAACCATGCCGCCGCCATAGTGCCGCCCATTGCCCACGGCGATTTGTAGCGTTCTCACCAGAATCGTGTGCCCGTCCGCGTCGGTAATGGCGGCGTGGAAGGGCCGGGCTTCGGCCAGCGCGCGCACGAGCGCCCAGAGATACCCGAGCCGCCCCCAGCGCTTTTTGCTGGTGCTAGAGAGTTTGTCGGCCAGCTTTACCGACAGGCCGAGGCTGGCGACATTGAAAAAGAAAGCGCCGTTCACGTCCCCCAGGTCGATGGCTTTCAGCCGCCCGGCGGCGATGACGCGCGCGGCTTCCGCCGGATCGAGCGGCAGGCCGAGCGTACGGGCGAGGTCATTGGCGGTGCCCGCCGGAATCAGCCCCAACGGCAGGCCGGTGCGAAAGGTCGCGGCCGCCACCGAATTGGCGGTACCGTCGCCGCCGACCGCGACGATGAGGTCGGCCCCAGTGGCTTGGTCGCACAGGCGGTTGGTCAGAGTTTCCCGGTCAGAGGGGTCGATCGGGACAAGCGCGATTCCCCGTTCGGCGAAAACGCTCTCGACGGGGCGAAGCGCTTCGCTGCCCCGGCGGCTGCCGGGATTGGCGACGAGAAGGGCGCGGCGCGGGGCGATTAATCCGGTCATGGCGGCTCCTCGGGTGGCGCGGGTAAGGGAGCGGTAAGATCGTGGCGGAACTATGAGAATAATCACAGGATGAGAGTAATTTATTGTCCAGGATCGAGAGCGGCTACAGATTGAACGTAGAAATAATGTGCATCGTAAAATTACCCTTGGTATGCGTTGTTAAATTTGTCAGTTTCCCGGCGAGCAATCCCGAGGCGAGGCCCCATGCGCATTCTCGTTCTTCCCGGCTCCGGCGGCTCCGGCCCCAATCATTGGCAGAGCCGCTGGCAGGCGCAAAACCCGGAGTGGCAGCGGTTTTCCCCGCGCGATTGGGATGCGCCAGCCTTGGCAGAGTGGCTAACGGCGCTCGACTTGGCGGTGGCGGCTGAGCCCGAGCCGCCGCTGTTGGTCGCCCATAGTCTGTCCTGCCTGCTGGTCGGCCATTGGGGCGCGACGCGGCGAACCCCTGTGCGCGGGGCGTTTCTGGTCGCCCCGCCGGACCCGAACGCGCCGATCTTCCCCGCCGAAGCCGCCTCTTTCACCCCCGCAGCGCAGGAAAAGCTGCCGTTTCCGGCGCTGCTGGTGGCGAGCACGAATGATCCCTACAGCAGTGCCGAGTTTGCGCAAACCCTCGCCGAGGCCTATGGCGCATGGTTCCTGTCGCTGGGGCCGCTGGGACATATCAATACCGACAGCGGCCACGGTGATTGGCCGGAGGGGCTGGGACTGTTGACGACGTTCGCCGAAAACCTGAACGCCTATTCCTCGCCGTCCCAGTAATCAACTTCATTGTCTTTGCGAAGGGTAAGGCTCAGGCGGCGCTTGTCCTTATCGCCGCCGGGGGCGGCCCCCGCGAAGGCCACGATTTTCCCTGAGTCCGGATATTCCATCACATCCGGGTGCCGCATGCTGCTGACCGCGAGATAGCGCAGCGGCCCTTCGCCCGTATTGATAAGCTGATGCGCCGCCTCTATGCCGCCTGCCGGACAAACCACGACCTGCCCCGGCCCGACCGGCACCGTTTCGGCCCCATAGCGCAAGAGGCCGCTCCCGGACAGGATCACGAACATCTCATCATTATTGTGATGGTTGTGCATCGGCCACGCCCGTTTCCCAGGCGGCACTTCGATGAGGCGTGCGCCCAAATGCTCCGCCCCCGTCCCCGCCGTAATCGAGGCGAAGAAGGTTTCGAAGGTTTCGCCGTGGGCTTGGCGGGTATAGCTGAGATCGGTAAGGGTAACGATGGGCATTCAAGGGCGCTCCCAGAAGTGACGCATTAGTCAAGATAGAAACGATAAATATGGCAATTGTCTAAGCTTTAGGCAGACCAGCGCTTTCCGCATTGGACAGATCGGGCGCAGCGCGAAAGGCTCAATCGGACTCCCGCGAAAGGGCTGATTGATGCCTGACCTTGCTCCGATACCGCAGTCCTTCCATACCATAGCCCAGGATGGGACGGCGATTCACGGCACGCTATGGCGCGGCGGGGGCGAGGGGGCGCCGGTCGTCACCCTCCATTGCGCAACAGCGGTCCATAGCCGCTATTACGCGCGATTTGCCGCGTGGCTGGCCGTCCAAGGCTTCGATGTGCTCACGTATGATTATCGCGGCATCGGCGGGTCGCGCGCGGGGCCGTTACGCGGCTTTGCGGCGGATTGGATCGATTGGGCGCGGCTCGATGCCGAGGCGGTGATGACCTATGCCGAAAGCCGCTTTCCGGGGCGTCGCTATTATGCCGTGGGCCATTCTATTGGCGGGGTTTGCGTCACGCTGGCCCCCGCCAGTCATCGGCTGACCCGCATTATCACCGTGGGGGCGCAGTTCGCCTATTGGCGCGATTATGCGCCCGAACAACGCTGGCAGATGCTGCTGCGCTGGCACCTCTTCATGCCGATGCTCACCGAGGTTTTGGGCTACTTCCCCGGTAAGCGCTTGGGTTGGCTTGAGGATGTACCGAAGGGCGTGGTGCGCAATTGGGCCCGGATGGGGCCGCGCCTAGAATCGGCGCTCCGGCGCGGGCGGCACGGCACGCTGTCCTTGGAGCCTCGGGCAATCGCCCCGCAGATTGCTGGAATAAGCGCCCCTGTGCTCGCGGTGAGTTGCACCGACGATCCTTTTGCGACGGTCGCCGCAACCGAGCGGTTGCTGACCTATCTAGCCGGGGCTGAGCGGCATCATCTGCGGCTCGACCCGAGCTTGGTTGGGGTTCCCGAGATCGGCCATTTCGCTTTTTTCCACGCGCGGTTTCAGCCGAGCCTTTGGCCCCTGGTTCCGGCGTTTCTCACCGATGATCGTCTGCCCGGCGATGGGTTGGGAAGCTTGACGCGCTTTTACTGAAAACATTTGCCCCTGATATTTATTGCCGGAGAGGGCGAAAATCAGCCATACCCGGCCCCAGCAAGCGGATCGGTAAAGATCGGCGGATTTTTCGGAAGACGGGAGTTGGGGCATGGCAGAATTTCTCTATAAGGGCGACCTTCCCGATGGGCTGTCGCTGGGGCCGGTTGTGGCCATTGATAGCGAAACCATGGGCCTGAATATTGGGCGCGACCGGCTTTGCCTCGTCCAGCTTTCGGGCGGCGATGGCAATGCCCATCTCGTGCAAATGCCGATGCCGGGGAAATACGGCCGCATGGAAGCGCCGAACCTTGCCCGCCTGCTGGCCGATCCCGACGTGCTGAAACTCTTCCACTTCGGGCGGTTCGATATTGCCGTGATGCGCCATCACCTCGGCGTGCTGACGGCCCCGGTCTATTGCACCAAAATCGCCTCCCGCCTTGTGCGCACCTATACCGACCGGCATGGGCTGAAGGATCTGGCCCGCGAAACCATCGGCGTTGATCTTTCGAAGCAGCAGCAATCGTCCGACTGGGGGGCCGAAACCTTGACGCCGGAGCAATTGGTTTATGCGGCTTCCGATGTTCTGTATCTGCACGCCATCAAAGCCAAATTGGACGCGGCTTTGGAGCGCGAAGGGCGCACCGAATTGGCCCAAGCCATGTTCCGTTTCCTGCCGCATCGGGCCGAACTCGACCTGATCGGCTGGCCGGGCGATGTTTTCGAGCACTGAGAATAGGGGTTTTTACCCTGTCAGTATTGCCGTGTACGGGTCGCTGTACATCTCGATTACACGTCTTTTTGATAAGCTGTTGCCAGTTTGCAACACGGCACTTGCCTACCGCAACACGGATTGAATACACAATTTTTCAATGCGCTAGCGGGCCTGAAGTTGGAAAATGCATGTGTTTTCAGCACACTGGCGCAAGTTTGTGCGATGGCACTACGCTTGACACAGATCGCCCTGTTGTTACAGCGTTACACCGTGACAGCCCGGCAGCGCTTCGGTGCGCCGCGCTCGTCTTGCAATCTTGCGTTGCGATGACATGATCTAGGGGATTTAGGCATGAAGAAGATTTTGCTGGCCACGTCGGCGCTGGTTCTGGTTGCCGGTGCGGCTTCCGCTCAACAGGTGACGACGAAGGCTCCGTTTACGGTTACGCTCGGCGGTTCGGTCCGGTCGGATTTCATCATTGTTAACGACGATGCTGCTAACGCGGAATCGCGCGAAGCCCGTCTGGACTATCGCCTGACGCTGAAAGCCGAAGCCAAGGCCGAAAATGGTCTGACCTACGGCTTCAGCGCCCGTCTGCGCAACAACCAGAATGGTGGCAATCAGGCCCGTCAGGATACGTTGGGCGCTGATACGAAGTTCATCTATCTCTCCGGTTCTTGGGGTAAGATCGAACTCGGCGATACGCTTGCGGTCGACTCGCAGTTCGAAATTCAGGCTCCGTCGGTCGGTATCGGTCAAGCCGATTACGCTTTCGGCATCGATACGGGCCGTTTCAGCTACTACCATGCTAACGAAGGCGAGTTCGACACGAAGCTGGTGTATTACACCCCCGTGTTCGCAGGCTTCCAGGCCGGTATCAGCTACACCCCGGAAAAGGGTTCGGCAGGTCGTGATAACGCCCGTTCGAAGTTCGTTACCGGCAGCGGCAATGACTATAATGATCTGATCGCAATCGGCGCGACCTATACCCGTGAATTCGGCGATGTCGCCTTCACGGCAGGCGCTGGTGCCCAATGGGGCGACCAGAAGGATACGTCCGCAACTGTTAAGAGCGCGCTCGGTGATTACGCCGTGTGGCACCTTGGCGCAACCTTGGGCTACAAGGGCTTCGTGTTCGGCGGTCATTACTTCAACAATGGCGACACTGGCCTTGCGAAGGGTGATGAAGAATTCGGCTGGCAGCTCGGCCTGACCTATGAAACCGGTCCGTTCGCCGTTGGCGTGAACTACGCGCGCGTCGAAACCGATTATAAGGCGCGCGGCGTGACGGATACGACCGATTACGCTTGGGGTCTTGGTGCCGCCTATCAATTGGCTCCCGGCCTGTCGCTCCAGGGCGATATCGTGTTCTTTGAAGCCGAATCGGCCGACAAAGCAGGCCTGAAGGCCGGTAAGTCGAAGAACGACGGTACGCTCTTCACGTTCCGTACCCGCGTAGACTTCTAAGCGCCTCTTACGACGCGTTTAAAGGCGGGGGCATCGCTGCGGCGGTGCCCCCGTTTTGCTGTTTGGACTAGGGCGCAACAGATTGGCGTTGCGCAACCTAGGGCCGATCATTACCTTTACGTAAAAGTAAGATTGCCTTCGGGGAGACTGGGATGATGATGGAAACGCGCTTGCAAGCCGCTCTGGTAAATCTTTCGGGCTTGGGGGCGGTAGTGCGCTTCGATATGGGCGACGACGGCATCTATACCATCGATGCGCGCGCCGCCCAGCCGGTGCTGTCGACGGACAGCGACGCAACGGCGGACTGCACCATTCGGATTTCCACCGAAAACCTGAACAAGCTGATCGACGGCCAGCTTGATCCGATGCTGGCCTATACTTTCGGCAAGATCAAAGTTTCGGGTTCGCTCGGCATTGCCATGAAGCTGGTTAACGCCCTGGGCTAATGACCGCCCCTTAGCGCCAAGGATTGAGGAGCTGGACGCCCATCGTCGCAAAATCGGCGGTATTGCGCGTCGCAACCGTCATCCCATGGACCAGGGCGGTCGCGGCAATATAGGCGTCGTTAATCGGTTGCGGGGTCGGTACGTGCAGTTTGGCCGCACGTCTCGCAACGGCACTATCGACTGCCAGAATGCGACCGGTGAATGCCGGACGGACGAGGCTATCAAGCCACTCCCTTAACAGCGCCCCTTGCTGCGGGTCGCGCCGTTCAGACAGGAGAACCCCGACTTCTAGTTCGTGAAGCGTGATCGTGGAGACGAATAAGTCGGTCGTTTCAAGAGTTTCGGCCCACTTAACGACGTTTCTATCGGCTTTGCCGATGCGAATTTTCCGCAGTTCGGAGACGACGTTTGTGTCGAGCAGAAGCATTAGGACAGATCGACTACACGCAGCCGTTCGGTGCGCGCTGGAATTTCAAGCTCAACGTCTGCTGCCCCCGGCATAGCGAGGAGATCGGCGATATTGCGGCGCTGACCTGTGAGGCGTTGATACTCGGCAATACTCAACAGCACATGCACGGGCCGCCCCCGGTCCGTAATAAACACCGGACCGTGCAGCGACGCCTTTTTTGCCTTACCAAGATCTTGATTGAGTTCCCGACTGGATAGGGTGGTGATGGTCATATCACGCTCCAGCATCGCTTTGAATGTAGTAACGTTACCACGAAGCGCCGGGAATCACAATCTCGCGAAGGTGAATGGCAGCGCTTAGGCCGTCCCCCCCACCGTCATCGCGTCGATCCGCAAAGTCGGTTGCCCCACGCCGACGGGCACCGATTGGCCATCCTTACCGCAGGTCCCAATCCCATCGTCGAGGCGGCTATCATTGCCGATCATGCTAACGCGGGTGAGGGCGTCCGGCCCGTTGCCGATCAAGGTTGCGCCCTTTACGGCGGGGCCGAGTTTGCCGTCTTCGATCAGATAGGCTTCGGTCGCCGAGAAAACGAATTTGCCCGAGGTAATATCGACCTGCCCACCTCCGAAATTGGCGGCATAGAGGCCCTTTTTAACCGACGCGATGATTTCCGCCGGGTCTTTATCGCCATCGGTCATGAAGGTATTAGTCATGCGCGGCATTGGCGCATGGGCATAGGATTGCCGCCGCCCGTTGCCGGTGGGGGCGACGCCCATCAGGCGCGCGTTCAGCCGGTCTTGCAAGAAACCCTTCAAGATACCGTCTTCGATGAGCACGGTGCGCCCGGTTGGCGTGCCTTCGTCGTCAACGGTCAGGGAGCCGCGCCGATCGGGAATCGTGCCGTCATCGACCACGGTCACGCCAGGGGCTGCAACGCGCTGGCCGAGAAGCCCCGAGAAGGCGGAAGTTTGCTTGCGGTTGAAATCGCCTTCCAGCCCGTGGCCCACGGCTTCGTGCAGCAGTACGCCGGGCCAGCCCGCGCCCAAGACGACCGTCATTTCACCGGCGGGGGCGGGAACTGAACTGAGGTTAACGAGCGCTTGCCGCAGCGCTTCATCCACCATCGCCTGCCAGCGCTGCGGCTGAAGGTAGAGATCGTAAGCCGTGCGCCCACCCGCGCCCGCCGAGCCGGATTCCATCCGGTCGCCCTCGCCCACCATCACGGCGACATTCAGTCGCACGAGCGGGCGAATATCGGCAAAACGCGCGCCATTGCCGCGCACGATTTGCACCGCCGACCATTCGCCGTAGAGCGAGGCCATCACTTGACGCACGCGCGGGTCGCGGGCACGGGCGTAAGCGTCGATGGCTTCGAGCAGTTTGATCTTGGCGTCAAAACCCACATTCAGCAGCGGGTTGAGGTCCGAATAGAGCGCGATTCCGCCGGGGGTGGGGGCGGTGCTGAGGGCAACGCTGCCATCATAGCCCTTGCGCACAGCACTGACCGTGTCACCAGCACGGCGCAGCGCGGAAAGATCGAGCACGGAAGCATGGGCATAGGCGGTGGTATCGCCCAAAACCGCCCTTAAACCAAAGCCTTGCGTAGTATCGTAGCTCGCGCTTTTCAGGCGGCCATCGTCGAAAGAGAAGCTCTCGGATTGCGTGTATTCGAGGTATAATTCGCCATCGTCGACCGCCCGCAGCGTATCGGCGACCAGGGTTTCCGTCGCGCTCTGGTCGAGCCCGGATGCCGAGAAAAAGAGCGCATCGCTCTGGGCAAGGGCGGTGAGGGCGGAAACGGACATGGGTGACTCCTAAAGACGGCGGACAGTGAGCGATCAGCTCTTAAAGCAATGGGGTGTTCGGGCCGGAAGATCAATGCGCAGAATGTGTTATATGCGCTGCCCAGGGGCGATGTTGCGTTGCGAAAGACCCTGGTAGACTCTGCATTGATCCAAATCATTGCGGCTAGTCTTTGACAGATCGGGTTGCTCACGCCAAAATGCGGCCATTATCCAGGCTGCCCTGAGGGCCGCCGGGGGTGGAAACGCTTTGCGTTCGCCCTAGCTCGCTATTCGGTGTTCGGCGTAAGCTGCGATTGCCGAGAAGCGAAAGAGGCTGAGAGGACCGGAGGAAGGATGACCATGTCGCGTAAATGGGGTTGGCTTGTGGCCATTTTGGCGCTGCTCCCGCTGATGTTGGGGGCTGCTAGCAGTTTGGCCGTTGAACCGTCGGTCCCGGCGAATTGGGCGATGGGCATGATCGATGCGGCCTCGCCCGTTAAAGATCGGATTCATGATTTTCATGATCTAATGCTCTGGATCATTACCGGCATCGTGTTGTTCGTGCTGGTGTTGCTGCTGGTCGTGATCTTCCGCTTCAATGCGAAGGCGAACCCGACCCCGAGCAAGACCACCCACCATACGATGCTGGAAATCGTTTGGACTCTGGCTCCGGTGCTGATCCTGGTCGCCATCGCCGCGCCGTCGTTCCGCCTGCTGTATTTCCTGGATCGTGCGCCCAATGCCGAAATGACCATCAAGGTCACGGGGCATCAGTGGTACTGGTCCTATGAATACCCGGACAATGGTAATTTTACGTTCGACAGCTACATGCTGGACGATAAAGCTGCGGCCGAACAAAAAATGCCGCGCCTGCTGGGTGTTGATAACCGCCTGGTCGTTCCGGTCGACACGCAAGTGCGCGTGCTCGTGACTTCCGCCGACGTAATGCATTCCTGGCTGGTGCCGCCGTTCGGTGTGCAGATTTATGCTTTCCCCGGTCGCACCAACGAAACTTGGTTGCAGGCGAAGAAGGAAGGCATTTTCTTCGGTCAGTGCAACCAGATCTGCGGGATCAATCACGGCTTCATGCCGATTGCGGTTGAAGTCGTGTCGAAAGAGAAATTCGCGGCCTGGGCCAAAGAAGCGCAGACCAAATTCGCCGCCAATCAGCCTAGCGCTCCCGGCAATGCCGTGGCGCAGGCCGTGGCCCAATAAGCGATCTTTAGGATCAGGAGATAGAACCCATGGCGCACCCAACGGCAGCTCATGGCCATGACGATCATCATCACGCCGATCCTACCGGGTGGCGGCGGTGGTTGCTCTCGACCAACCATAAGGACATTGGCACCCTTTACATCATCTTCTCGGTTTTCGCGGGGCTGATCGGGTCGGCTTTCTCCGTCTACATGCGGATGGAGCTTCAAAATCCGGGCATGCAGTATATGGCCAATGGCCATGTGTGGAACGTCTTCACCACGGCCCATGGCGTCATCATGGTGTTCTTCGTGGTCATGCCCGCGCTCATCGGCGGCTTCGGCAATTGGTTTGTGCCGATCATGATCGGCGCGCCGGACATGGCCTTCCCGCGTCTCAATAACATCAGCTTCTGGTTGATGATCCCGGCTTTCGCCTTGCTGCTGGGCTCGGCCTTCGTGGGCGGGGAAAATGCGGGGGCGGGCGTGGGGTGGACGATCTATCCGCCGCTCTCCTCCAAGCTCGGCACCCCAAACGCCTCGATGGATATGGCGATTTTCGCCCTCCATCTGGCCGGGGCCTCGTCGATCCTGGGCGCGATCAACTTCATCACCACGATCTTCAACATGCGCACGCCGGGCATGACCCTGCACAAGATGCCGCTGTTCGTCTGGGCGATGTTGGTGACCGCGTTCCTGCTGCTGCTCGCCGTTCCGGTGCTTGGCGGCGCGATCACGATGCTGCTGACCGACCGTAACTTCGGCACGAGCTTCTTCGATCCGGCTGGCGGCGGCGATCCGATGCTGTTCTTGCATCTGTTCTGGTTCTTCGGCCATCCCGAAGTGTACATCATGATTTTGCCGGCCTTCGGCATTGTCAGCCACATCATCGCCACCTTCTCGCGCAAGCCGATCTTCGGTTATCTCGGGATGGCCTATGCGATGGTCGCCATCGGCGTGGTCGGTTTCGTGGTGTGGGCGCATCACATGTATACGGTCGGCCTGGACGTTAACACCCGCGCTTACTTCACGGCGGCAACGCTGGTGATTGCGGTGCCGACGGGCGTGAAGATCTTCTCGTGGATCGCCACCATGTGGGGCGGCTCGATTACCTTCCGCACGCCGATGCTGTTTGCGATGGGCTTCATCTTCCTCTTCACGGTCGGCGGTGTCACCGGCGTCGTGCTGGCGAATGCCGGGGTGGATGTGGCGCTGCACAATACCTACTACGTGATTGCCCACTTCCATTACGTGCTGTCGCTGGGCGCGGTCTTCGCCATGTTCGCCGGGTTCTACTATTGGATCGGCAAGATGTCGGGCCGTCAGTATCCGGAAACCTTGGGCAAGCTGCACTTCTGGATCACGTTCGTTGGCGTGAACCTGACGTTCTTCCCGATGCATTTCCTGGGCCTTTCGGGCATGCCGCGCCGTATTCCGGATTATCCGGATGCGTTTGCCGGTTGGAACCAAGTTGCTTCTTACGGTGCTTATCTGTCGTTCTTCGGCGCGATCCTGTTCGTGTACATCGTCATCCGCACCCTGACCTCCGGTCAGAAGGTCGGCGCGAACTATTGGAATGCGGAAGATTCGACCCTGGAATGGACGGTATCGTCGCCGCCGCCGTTCCACACCTTCGATGAACTGCCGGTTCTGAAGCAGACCAGCCACCATTGAGCGTAAAGCCGGGCGCGTCCTTTGGGCGCTCCCGGCCAGAATTTTGCCAAGCCGCCGCTCGGGGAGAGAATAAGAGTGAGTGATATAGCCGTTAGCGTGAACACCAGGGAAGCCGCTGCGCAAGGTGCGACAGCGCGGGATTTCTTCGCCCTGTTGAAGCCGCGCGTTATGTCGCTCGTTGTCTTCACCGGCGGCATTGGCTTGTTTTTGGCACCGGGTGCCCTTCATCCGGTGCTGGCGTTTGCCGCAATCCTTTGCATTGCCGTGGGGGCCGGGGCGAGCGGCGCGATTAATATGTGGTATGACCGCGACATTGACGCGATCATGACCCGCACGATCAATCGCCCGATTCCCAGTGGACGGGTTGATCCGTCCGATGCTTTGGCTTTTGGGGTCGTGCTGGCGGTTGCTTCCGTCATCGTCATGGGGCTGGCGGTCGGTTTTGCCGCCGCCCTAATGCTGGCGGTCTCCATCGCCTTCTATGTGTTCGTTTATACGATGTGGCTGAAGCGCCGCACGCCGCAGAACATTGTGATCGGCGGCGCGGCGGGCGCGTTTCCGCCAATGATCGGCTGGGCGGCGGTGACGGGGGATATTTCGCTCGCAAGCGTGCTGCTGTTCGCCATCATCTTCATGTGGACCCCGCCGCATTTCTGGGCGCTGGCGCTGTACCGGTGCGAGGATTACACCCGCGCGGGCGTGCCGATGCTGCCCGTCACGGCGGGCGAGCGCGAAACCAAGAAGCAAATTCTGCTCTATGCGCTGCTGCTCTGGCCGCTAACGCTCGCGCCGGTACTGATTGGCACCTTGGGCGCGGTCTATGCTGGCGTAGCGCTGGTGCTGGGCGCGCTCTTCGTCGCCCAGGCGGTTGCCGTGGCGCGGGCCGATTTGGCGGCGACTAAGTATAAATCGGCCAAACGCCTGTTCGGCTATTCGATCCTGTATCTCTTCGCCCTATTTGCCGTGATGCCGCTCGACCGTTGGCTTGGTCTGTCGCTCCCGGCGTGGATGATTTTCTAATGGCGACCCCGACCCACCCCCCCGCGCCGAAAGATCGCGCCAAACGCGTGCGCGGCAAGAATTTGGCGATGCTGTGGACCTTGATCGGTCTCGTCGTGCTGTTCTTCGCCATTACGGTAGTGCAGGTAGGGCGGCAATGAGCGCGCAAGGGTCTCATCAGCGCAATCGGCGCACGCTTATCTCGCTGGCGATGCTGGCGACGGGCATGCTGTGCCTCGCCTATGCCGCCGTGCCGCTCTATCAACTGTTCTGCCAGGTGACGGGCTTCGGCGGCGCGACGACGCGGGCGGAAGCTGCCTCAACCCATACGAATGAGCGGGTCATCACCGTCCGTTTCGATGCGAATACCGATGCGTCGTTGCCGTGGCGCTTCGAGCCGGTTCAGCGCAGCGTGGATGTGAAGCTGGGCGAAAACAGCCTGATTTTCTACCGCGCGAAGAACCTATCGAACGAGCCGATGACCGGCGTTGCCAGTTTTAACGTGACGCCGCTGAAAACGGGCGGCGTGTTCAGTAAGGTTGCCTGCTTCTGCTTCGATCAGCAAACCTTGCAGCCCGGCGAAGAAGTTGAAATGCCGGTGAGCTTCTATATCGATCCCGCAATGACCGAGGATCGGACGCTTGCCGACGTGAAAACTATTACCCTGTCCTATACCTTCTTCCGCGCAAAAGCGCAGACGGCGGCTGTGGCGGGGCCTAAAACGGCTTCGGGCGGTTAAACCCAAAGCTTTTGCGTGACATATTCCCCTGCGGAATTGCCCAACTTAGTACGACGGTAAGGAATAAAGGTTATGGCCCAACAAAAACATCCTTTCCATCTGGTCGATCCCAGCCCATGGCCGCTGCTGTCGTCGCTGGCGGCGGGCGGGTTGGCGGGCGGCGCGGTCATGTATATGCATGGTAGCGGCCCGATCCTGCTGATCATCGCTTTCCTTGCCGTGCTGGGCTGCATGGCGGGCTGGTGGATGGATGTGGTGCGCGAAGGCGTGCATGAGGGGCATCACACCAATATCGTGAAGATTGGTCTGCGCTATGGCGTGATCTTCTTCATCATCTCGGAAGTGATGTTCTTCGTCGCCTTCTTCTGGGCCTTTTTCGACATGAGCCTTTTTCCGCGCCTGGGCCAATGGCCGCCGGAAGGCATTCAAGTCTTCAACCCGTTTGAACTGCCACTGCTGAACACGCTCATTCTGCTGCTCTCGGGCACGACGGTGACCTGGGCGCATCACGCGCTGCTGCATAATGACCGCAAGGGGCTGGTTCAGGGCTTGGCCATCACCGTGGCGCTGGGCTTCATCTTCACGCTGCTGCAAGCCTATGAATATGCCCATGCCGCGTTTGGCTTCCGCGACGGGATTTACGCTTCGACCTTCTATCTGGCCACCGGCTTCCACGGCTTCCACGTGCTTGTCGGCACGATCTTCTTGGCGGTTTGCCTGCTCCGGGCACAAAAGGGACATTTCACGCCGGAATCCCATGTGGGATTCGAGGCGGCGGCTTGGTACTGGCATTTCGTCGATGCCGTGTGGCTGTTCCTGTTCGTCGCCATTTACTGGTGGGGTAGCGCCGGCGGGGTTGTTGCGGCGCATTGATCCGAACGGTTTCTGGGAATGCAGGGAGGGGGCGCAGTTTGCGCCCCTTCTCGTTTTCAGCAGAATGCGCTACCTCACTTCTATGACAACACTTCAGGCGGAAAAACCGCTGAGCAACCTACCCCTGTTTCTTGCTGCCGGAATCGCCGTGGTGATTCTGATCGTGCTTGGCACGTGGCAGCTTCAGCGCTTGCAATGGAAGCAAGCCCTGATGACGGCGCGGCAAACCGCGGTGGCGGCAGCGCCGCTGACGGCGCTGCCCACGGGGGATGTGTCGGCGGTAGCCTTTCGGCGGCTGCGCTTAACCGGAACCTACGATAGCCGGGTTGAGTTTCATCTGTCCGGTCAGTCGCTGGCCGATAGCCGGGGGATGAGCCAAGCGGGGTGGCACGTGGTCACGCCGTTCACCCTGGCTGATGGGGCTACGGTGATGGTGGATCGCGGCTTCGTGCCCTATGATCTGAAAGACCCAAGCCGCCGCGCGCCGGTGCCGGTGGGCGTGCAGACAATCGAAGGGCTTATTCGTCCCGCCGGTCCGCGCGGCTGGATGGTGCCGGAGAACGACGTTCGCCAGAATGTCTGGTTCACCCTTGATGCCGACGCGATGGCAAAAGCCGCCGGGCTTACGGGTGTTGCGCCCTTCACGCTGGATTTGGTGGCGGGTGCCGCCCCATCCAACGATTGGCCGCGCGGTGGGCAAACGCGGCTAGACCTGCCGAATAACCATTTGCAATATGCCCTTACCTGGTATTCGTTGGCAGGGGTGCTGATAATCGTCACGGGCCTGTTTGCGCGTGCGCGGACACGATCGGCGGCGCAGACTAAAGAGGGATTGCGCGGATGAGTGCACAGGCCGCTTACAAAAATCTCACCGATCATTTCGCCCGGATTGGCGCGCTGCGCGCCGTTTCCGGCATTTTGGGGTGGGACGCGGCGACGATGATGCCGAGCGGCAGCGCGGCGGCGCGGGCAGAACAGCAGGCGGCGCTGGATGTCGCCATTCACGAGAAGCTGAACGATCCCCGCGTGCAAGAATGGCTCGCCACGGCGGAAGGAGAATCCCCCGAAGCGAAAGCCAATCTGCACGAAATCCGCCGCGATGTGGTGCATGCCACGGCAGTTCCCGCCGATTTGGTCGATGCCTTCGCCCGCGCTACCTCCGCGTCCGAGATGGTTTGGCGCACCGCCCGCGCGGAGAATAATTTTGCGGCCCTGCTGCCGAAATTGCGCGTGCTGCTGGGGCTGGTGCGCGACTTGGGGCAGGCCAAGGCCGAAGCCCTCGGCACGTCGGTTTACGATGCCCTGCTCGATCAGTTCGAGCCGGGCGGGCGCTCCGCCGATATCGACGTGCTGTTCGCCGATCTTGCGGCCTTCCTGCCCGACCTCACCGAAAACGTACTGGCCGCGCAAGCCCGCCGTCCGGCCCCGCTCGATTTGCCCGGCCCGTTCCTGGTCGCGACGCAAAAGGCGCTCGGCGAACGGCTCATGCGGGCGCTGGGGTTTGATTTTGATCGGGGGAGGCTTGATGTCTCCCATCACCCCTTCTGTGGCGGCGCGCCCGGCGATGTGCGCATCACCACGCGCTATAGTGAAGATAGTTTCTTTCCCGCCATGATGGGCGTGCTGCACGAAACCGGCCACGCCCTCTATGAAATCGGCCTGCCCCAGCACCATCGCGGCCAACCCATCGGCTATGCGCGCGGCATTAGCCTGCACGAAAGCCAATCGTTGTTGGTGGAAATGCAGGTCAGCCGGTCGCAGGCGTTTCTCACCTTCGCCACGCCCTTGATCCGCGAGGCGTTTGGCGGCAGCGGCCCGGCCTGGAGTGTCGAGAACCTCCACGCCCATGCAACGCGGGTGTCGCGCGGCTTGATCCGGGTGAATGCCGATGAAGTCACCTATCCCGCCCATGTTATCCTGCGCTACCGGCTGGAGCGCGCGCTGATCGACGGCTCCTTGGACCTCGCCGATCTGCCCGGCGTCTGGCGCGACGGCATGCAGGAGTTGGTCGGCATTACCCCGCCGGATGATAAAGACGGCTGCCTGCAAGATATCCATTGGCCCGCCGGGCTGTTCGGCTATTTCCCCACCTATACGATGGGCGCGATGACGGCGGCGCAACTCTATGCCGCCGCGCAAGAAGCGGTGCCGGAAATCCCCGATGAAATCGCCAAAGGCAATTTCGCGCCGCTCCTCGGTTGGCTGCGGGAGAAAATCCATGGGCTGGGCTCGACCCAGAGCACGCGCGATATTCTGATTGCCGCTACAGGCGCGCCCCTATCGGTCGCCCCCTTCCGCCGTCATCTGGAGCGGCGCTATCTCCATGCTTAACCTTTTGCCTTAAGGACTGGACAGACTTTGCGCTATGTGAGCACGCGCGGATCCGCGCCCGATCTGGCTTTCGATGATCTGTTGCTGACCGGCCTCGCCCGCGATGGCGGTCTCTACGTTCCGGCGGAATGGCCCAGTTTCACCCTGGCCGATTGGCGCGCGTTGCGCGGCCTGTCCTATGCCGATCTTGCGACGCGGCTGCTGGCCCCTTACGTCTGCTCGACGATCTCCGAAGAGGATTTGGCCGATATCGTCGCCAAAACCTATGCCGGGTTCCGGCATCCGGCGGTGGCCCCGCTGAAGCAGCTCGATACCAATTCCTACCTGATGGAACTGTTCCACGGGCCGACGATTGCCTTCAAGGATTACGCCCTGCAACTCTTGGGGCGGCTGTTCGATCATGTGCTCGCGAAGCAGGGCAAGCGCGTGACGATCTTGGGTGCAACCTCCGGCGATACGGGCTCGGCGGCGATTGAAGCCTGCCGCGACCGCGACGCGGTGGATGTGTTCATTCTCTACCCCCACGGCCGCGTGTCGGACGTGCAGCGGCGGCAGATGACGACGGTTCCAGCGGCGAATGTGCGCGCGATTGCCGTGGAAGGCACTTTCGATGATTGCCAGGATATCGTGAAGGAATTGTTCGCGGATCTGGCTTTCCGCGATGCAGCGCATTTATCCGCCGCCAACTCGATCAACTGGGCGCGGATCGTCGCCCAAATTGTTTATTATGTGTATGCGGCGCTGCAACTCGGCGCGCCGGATCGGCACATTAATTTCGCCGTTCCCACGGGAAATTTCGGCAATGTCTTCGCCGCCTATTGCGCCAAGCGCATGGGCCTGCCGATTGACCGGCTGGTGATCGGCACGAACCGCAACGATATTCTCACGCGATTCTTCACCACCGGCGATATGTCGATTGCCGGGGTCGAGCCGAGCCTATCGCCGTCGATGGATATTCAGGTGTCGAGCAACTTCGAGCGCCTGCTGTTCGATCTGCTGGAACGCGACGGGGCGGAAGTCGCCCGCCGCATTGCCGAGTTCCGCACGACCGGCAAACTTCACCTGGAAGCCGATAGGCTGAAGCGGGCGCAGCGCCTCTTCTCCGCCACCCAACTTTCGGATGAGGATACGCTCACCACGATGCGCCGGGTGTACGAGCAAACCGGTGAGATTCTCGATCCTCATTCGGCGATTGCGGTTGGCAGCATGCAGCGCTTGCAGGGCAATGACCGCGACCCGATGGTCGCGCTCGCCTGTGCCCATCCGGCGAAATTCCCGGCGGCGGTGCGTCAGGCCTTGGGCTTCGAAGCGCCGCTGCCGCCGCATTTGGCGCATCTGATGACCGCGCAAGAGCGCTTTACCGTGCTGCCCGCGAAAGCGGCGGTCATTCGTGATTATGTGAGCGCGGAACTGCGCTTGGGAGCCTTCGCTTAATGGTGACTTTGTCCACGCTCCGCAATGGGCTGACGGTGCTGACCGATTATATGCCGAGCGCCGAAACCGTCTCGCTCGGCGTTTGGGTGGGCGTTGGCACGCGCGATGAAGCCGCCGAGCAAAACGGCATCGCCCACGTGCTGGAGCATATGGCCTTCAAGGGCACGTTGAGCCTGTCGGCGCGCGAGATTGCCGAGAAAATCGAAGACGTGGGCGGGCATCTCAACGCCTATACCACGCGCGAGCATACGGCCTATTACGCCAAGGTTCTGGCCGCCGACACGCCGCTCGCCGTGTCGTTGCTCGCCGATATTCTGCTGAATTCGGTGTTCGATGGGGAAGAGCTCACCCGCGAGCGCGCCGTGATTTTGCAGGAAATCGGTCAGGCGATGGACACGCCGGACGATGTGATTTTCGACCAGTTCCAGGAAATCGCCTACCCGGATCAGCCCTTGGGCCGCCCGGTGCTGGGGCGTGCGGAGATCGTCGAAAGCATCACGCGCGAGCAGCTTTCCGCCTATTTGAAGCGCCATTACCACCCGAAGAATATGATCGTCGCGGCGGCGGGGAAGATCGATCATGCCGCCTTCGAAGCGCTGGTTTCGGCGGCCTTCGGTGATATGACCGGCAGCGCCATTGAAACCCTGCCAGCCCACGCGCGCTATATCGGCGGCACGCACATCGAGGCGCGCGACCTGGAGCAAAGTCATCTTGTGATCGGCTTTCCCACCGTCAGCGCCAATGATCCGGACTATTACGCCCTGTCGGTTTATTCGACGATTCTCGGCGGCGGCATGTCCTCGCGCCTCTTCCAAGAGGTGCGGGAGAAGCGCGGGCTGGTCTATTCCGTCTATAGTTTCGCCTCCACCTACCGCGATACCGGCCTGATGGGGATTTACGCGGGCACGGGGCCGGAGGAATTGGCGAAGCTCATTCCGGTGATCGCCGATGAAATCCAACGCCTGCCCGACACGCTGACCGCGCCGGAAATCGCCCGCGCCCACGCCCAGTTGCGGGCGGGAACGCTGATGGCGCGCGAAAGCACCTCGGCGCGGGTCGAAGCCCTCGCCCAAAATTTCCTTACCTATGGCCGCACGGTCGAGGTGGCGGAAGTGCTGGAGCGGTTGGCGGCGGTGAGCACCGAGGATATTCGCCGCCTCGGGGGCCGGTTCATCACCGCCCCGCCGACGCTGGCGCTGCTGGGACCAGAAGCGACGCTGGACCCGATGGCCCTGTTGACGGCCCGCCTATCCCGCGCAGCGGCCTAATCTTATCGGGCGGGCGATGAGCCTTTTCGGACTAGGCTTTCCCGATCTTCAGCGGCGCGGCAACCGGGTGCTGATCCGCCCGCCCCGCCTGACCGATTTCGCCCGCTGGGCCGAACTGCGCACCGCGTCGCGCGCGTTTCTGGAGCCGTGGGAACCAACCTGGGGCGAAGATGGCCTGTCGCGCCAGCGCTTCCGTGCCCGGCTGACCGAGCAAGGCCAGGCGTGGCGCGACGATCGCGGCTATGCGTTTTTCATTTTCGCGCTCGCCGACCACGGCCCAACCGGCGAAGGCGCGCTGGTGGGGGGAATCACCCTATCGTCGGTTCGGCGCGGTGTCGCGCAAATGGCCTCGGTCGGCTATTGGACCGGCGAGCCTTTCGCGCGAAAGGGCTATATGCGCGATGCCCTGCGCCTGGTGCTGGAGTTCGCGGCCAAAGACATCGACCTGCACCGCGTCGAAGCCGCCTGCCTGCCGCGCAATCTCCCCAGCCGGGAACTGCTGCTCACCTCGGGGTTCACCGAAGAAGGGTTTGCCGAGCGCTATTTAAAGATCAATGGCGTCTGGGAAGATCATTGCCTGTTCGGCAAGATCGTTGGGGAGCCGAATATTCCCTAAGCGACCCGCTCCCCGCACGGGGCCGCGCGCAACACCCGTTCGGTCGAGGCCGGATGCTTCAAGAGTTTTTCCGGCGGGCGGACCGGGCGCGTCACCAGATTGCCGCCGCAGTTGGGGCAGGCCCCCTGAAACACCCCCTCCGCGCACGCCCGGCAGAAGGTGCATTCATAGGTGCAGATGAGCGCATCAGCGTCGGGCGGTAAATCGCGGTCGCAGCATTCGCAGTTGGGGCGTAAGGCCAGCATGGGGAAGTTCCTCGAGCGGTTAAAGTACCCCCAGCATGGCGGCGCTTGCTTTTAGCGTATAGGACAAGATACCGCGATTTTCTGCCAAATGCCCCGTCCTACAGCATCCCGCGCACCCAATCCCCCAGCACCCCGAGCCCGGCCAGGAGCAGAAACCCGCCGCAGGCGCCGGTCATCAGCCGTTGGGCGCGCGGGCTGAAATTGCGGTGGGCGAGGGCAATGATCCCGGCGCAGACGAAGCACCAGAGGATTGAGGCGGTCATGAAACCGGTGAAAAACCAACCAAGGTCGCGCGCTGTCGGGGTTGCCAGCCCCAGGCTCGGCATCACGCCAACCAGAGCGACCCAAACACCGATATTTTGGGGGTTCCCCAAGGATAGCCCAGCCCCCGCCAATAGCGCTCCCCTGGTTTGGCCGATAATCGGGCGTGGCGTAGCTTCTGCGTGCGGGCGGAAGGCATCCCGAACCCCTTGCGCCCCCATGTAGAGCAAGAGCGTACCGCCGCCCAGCGTCAGCAGGCTCATGAGTCCCGGCGAGTCGATCAGCAGGCTCGCGCCCAGCAAGCCGAGCCCGGCCCAGGTGGCATCGCCCACCAGCGAGCCGATCTGCACGGCCAGCGCTGGGGCAAAGCCGCCGGTGAGCCCGCGCCGCAATGATTCCGCCCAAACCGGCCCAGGGGCAGCGTTAAACGAGAGGCCGAAGAGAAACGACGCGGTGAGAAGAGAGAGCAGAGCAGGGTCGATCACGGCAGACCTCAGAGGTAAGAAGCCCCCTTCTATGCCCCGCTGTCATCGCTTGGTCTTGAACAGGATTAGCCGCAAGGGCGGTTCTAGCAGACGGTCGAAGCGCGTTTGCGGTAGGCCCCCGGTGTAAGGCCGCTCACTTTACGAAACGCGCGGGTGAAATGGGCTTGGTCGGCAAATCCCAGATCAAGCGCAATCGCGGCCAGCGATTCGGCCCCCCGCAACCGCCGCCGCGCTTCGATCAGGCGTCGATCCAGGGCCCAAGCCAATGGCGGCAACCCGTGGGTTCGGCGAAAGGCGCGCACAAGGCCGGTCGGGCTCAGACCCGCCAGTTCGGCCAACTCCCCCAGAGTGGGCACCGGTAAATCGAAGGCGCAGAGACGGTCGATAATGGCGCTGAGGGGCGCGCGGGGCGGGGATGCGAGGCCTCGGCGCGGGCCAAACTCCAGCAGATCGCCCAGACTCTCCAGCAACAGCAGCGCCGTTTCTTCAACGCGGCCTGGATGGCGCAATCCGGCTAGGGTTCGGAAGAAAGCTAAGCTTTGCGGGGCGGGGGCCACCGCTCGGCGCACCTGAACCTGGTTCTGCGTCACCTGCTCCAACCAATCGGGCGGCGCGTAGAGGGTAACGAACTGCCACGGTTGGTCCCCAAGCGAGCGGGAGGCTTGGACCGCGCCCGGCATATAGAGCGTTACATCGCCCGGCCCCGCCTCGTAGGTGCGCCCGTCGAGCCACAGGCTTTCCCCGCCCGAAAGATTGGCGGAGATGACCATTTCATCGTGGCTATGTTTGGGGAACGCCGCAGGGGCAGCGCTTCCCGTCTGCCAGACTTCGAGCACGCCAGCGCGGGTGAGGGCGGGCGCGTCCATCCCCGTCCTACAGCATCCCTTCGAAAACCCGATCCGGCGGGCGGTGGCCGTCGGCGAAGGTTTTGATGTTGATGATGACGCGCTCGCCCATATCCACGCGCCCTTCCAAGGTGGCCGAAGCCATATGGGGCAGCAGCACGGCGGTTTTGGCGCGCAGCAGCTTGGGATTGATATTGGGTTCGCGCTCATAGACATCGAGCCCCGCGCCGCCGATATCGCCCGCCAGCAGCAGATCGGCCAGGGTCTTTTCGTCGATAAGCTCACCGCGCGCGGTATTGATGACGATGGCGTGTTTCTGAATGAGCTTCAGCCGCCGCGCCGAGAGGATGTGATAGGTCGCGGGCGTATGCGGGCAGTTGACCGAGACGATATCCATGCGCGCCAGCATTTGATCGAGGCTTTCCCAATAGGTCGCCTCCAACTCGCCCTCAAGGTCCGCCGCCACCCGGTGCCGGTTGTGGTAATGCACTGAGAGCCCGAAACCGCGCGCGCGCCGGGCAAGGGCAGTGCCGATGCGGCCCATGCCGACGATGCCAAGGCGCTTGCCGTGAATCCGCCGCCCCAGCATCCAGTTCGGCGACCAACCGTGCCATTCGCCGTCGCGCAACACCCGCTCGCCTTCGGTAATGCGGCGGCAGACGGCGAGGATAAGGGCCATCGCCATATCGGCGGTATCCTCCGCCAGCACACCCGGCGTATTCGTAACCGTGATACCTTTTTCCTTCGCGGCCTTCAGGTCGATATGATCGACGCCCGCGCCGAAGCTGGCGATGAGCTTAAGGTTCGGCCCGGCTTCGGCCAGCAAGGCTTCATCGATCCGGTCGGTCACGGTCGGCACCAGCACATCGGCGGTGCGTACGGCCTCGGTAAGCTGCTCCACCGTCAACGGCAGATCATCCAGGTTGAGGCGCGTGTCGAACAGCTCCATCATTCGGGTTTCGATCACGTCAGGCAGTTTGCGCGTGACGACAACGATGGGTTTCTTTCGGTTTGTCGGCATGCGGGCTCCCCCCCTAGAGGCAATCGATCATTTGTTTGGGCAGGGCGATAAAAGGCCCTGGGTTGAGCAAGGTCAATCTTGAAATCGCACCGCGCGGGTGCCAATGGTTCTGCCATGAAAAAGTTTTTTGCGGCAATGCGATATCGTCTTTCCCTTTTGGCCCTCGCGGCCAGCGTGCTTTTGGCCCCGAGCGCCGGTTTGGCCCAGGGCACCGATACTTCTTTGCCGATTCCCCGGTTCGTGTCGCTGCGCTCGGACGAGGTGAACCTGCGCTTCGGCCCCGGTCAGCAATATCCCATCGAATGGGTGCTAAACCGCGCCAGCATGCCCGTGGAAATCACCCAAGAATATGAAACCTGGCGCAAGATCCGCGCGGTCGATGGCACCGAAGGTTGGGTGCATCAGCGCATGGTCGCGGGCAAGCGCACCGCCATCGTTATCGGCACCGAGCCGCAGATTCTCCGCCGCCGCCCGGAAGCGAACGGCCCCGCCGTGGCGCGCCTGGAGCCGGGGGTGATCGGCGATCTGAAAGAGTGCAAAGGCGATTGGTGCCGCCTGGAACTCCCCAAAGTGCGCGGCTGGCTGCGCCGGGCGGAGATTTGGGGTGTGTATCCGAAGGAGACGTTTGAGTAGGTCATTGACCTATATAGTCAATGGGCCTACCTTTAAATCATGGGATTTGGCTGGGATCCGAATAAGAGCCACAAAAACGCAACGGAAAGAGGGCTTCCGTTTGACATTGCAATGGCGCTGTTTGATTCCGGCACCTTAGAGTTTGACGACAGGCGGCGCGACTATGGCGAGCGCCGGATCATCGCTTTCGGGCAGGTTGCGGGGCGGGTTCTTACTTGCGTTTACACATGGCGCGGTACGGCCGATGACCCTATCCGTTGGATTATCAGCCTTCGGAAAGCCGATAAGGGAGAGTCTTATGCCTATCGACAAACATTTCCGCAGTGATCTCGACCTAGCCAAAATCGACTGGGCCAAGGTCGATGCAACCAGCGATGCCGAAATTAGGGCGCAGGTGGAGGCCGATGAGGATACCGCGCCGATTTTCTCGGCGCATGATCTGGCGGCTCTGGCGCGTCCCGTCGAGCCACCGACCGCAGAGGATGTTCGGTCACTGCGGTTGCGGCTTGGGTTGACTCAGGAAGCTTTTGCCGCCCGCTATGGGTTTTCGGTGCATGCGGTTCGGCAGTATGAAACGGCCCGTCGGGTGCCGAGTGGGCCGATCCGAACTCTGTTGCGCGTTATAGCGCACGAGCCCGACGCCGTGACGCGGGCTTTGGCGCGCCGTGACGAAACGAAGATTACACCCTCACCCCATAAATAATCGTCTCGCGCCCCTCGCGGTCTTTCAGATCAAAGCGGCTGGCTGCGCCGGGCGGAGATTTGGGGCGTGTATCCTAAAGAGACGTTTGAGAATTAGCGGTCGCGCTAAGGCTTCGATTCCGGCGGCGGGTCGATGAGGGCAAAGCCCTTATCCTGATACTCTTTGATGCAGGTCCAGACGTCGTCTTGCGCACTTTTGGGATAATCGCCCCGCCACTGAGAGCAACTCCGAACCTCCCCCGTATTGGGGTGCCTCAGGCGATAGGCTTGGGTGAAATCGCACCCCGAAAGCGCGATCACGGATAGGATCGAGACAAGATAAGGAAGCCGGAGGCGCATAATATCGGTCATCGTCCGATTCTCCTCGCGGAACTAAGTTTATGTCAGCGCGTAGATCACGGTCTCCCGCGTCTCCCGGTCTTCGAGGTCCAGCACCGTTGGGATCGTATAACGAGCAAGCTCAATCAGACCGGTCTTAGGGACATAGGCACGGCCCGGGTCGGCCAGGAGTACCGGCACGCCCCGCGCCGCCACAATGCGACCCCAGGCTATGGCTTTTTCCGCCAGGGGTTTTTCATAGCACATATCGCCGACCAGCAGCAGATCGATGCTCTCGGGGGGAGGGTTTGCCAGCAGGTCGGTGCTGAGCGCGCGGACCTGGGGCAGGCCATTGGCCTCGGCGTTCAGGGTGATGGCGGTGCAGGCGTAAACGTCGATATCGGCAGCCAGCACCGAGATCGCGCCCGCTTTGGCTGCCGCAAGCGACGTAATTCCACAACCCGCGCCTAAATCGAGCACGCGCTTACCCGCCACCAATTCGGGATGATCCAGCAGATAGCGCGCCAGCGCCTGCCCGCCCGGCCAGGCAAAAGCCCAATAGGGCGGCGGCAGGTTCGATTGCTGCAACTCGGCCTCGGTCGCCTGCCACAGCGGCAGAGCTTCATCGGCCAAATGCAGGAGAAGTTCGGGAACGGCGCTCGGCGGTTTCAGCGCCGTTTGGGCGCGAATGAAGGTGAGCGCGTCAGCCAAGAAGTATTCTCCCGAGGAGCAGAGGAAGCAGCACGAGCCAGCCAACGAAGCGGTTCGCGCGGAAGAGAAGCAGGCATTGGGCGGGATCATCGATGCGCAGCCAGACCAATTGCCAGAGGAAATGCGCCCCGGCCAGCAGGGCGACGGTCAGCGCGAGCCCCCAGCCCCACCCGGCGGCCAGGATCGCTGCCGCCAGCAGGGCCACGGTTCCCGCGTAGAAAAAGCTCAACCAACGCCCGGTTGCCGCGCCGAAGCGCAGCGCGGTGGATTTCACACCGATGCGCGCGTCGTCATCCTTATCCTGATGGGCGTAGATCGTATCGTAGCCGAGCGTCCATAGAATCCCCGCGCCATAGAGCAGTAGCGCGGGCCAATCGAGCGTGCCGCGCGCGGCGGTCCAGCCCATCAAGGCCCCCCAGTTGAAGGCGAGCCCCAGCACGAACTGCGGCCAATGGGTGACGCGCTTCATCAGCGGATAGACGGCGATCAGCAGCGTCGAGGCCAACCCCAGGGCGATGGCGGTCTTGTTCAGCGCCAGCAGCACGGCGAGGCCGATGAAACATTGCGCGGCGAGGAAGGCCCCCGCCTGCATCATCGAGATTTCGCCCGAGGCGAGCGGGCGCAGGGCGGTGCGGGCCACCTGCCGGTCGAACTCCCGGTCCATCATATCATTGACCGTGCAGCCCGCGCCGCGCATAGCGAGCGCCCCGATGGCAAAAAGCAAATACAGCCCAAGGCTCTGCGATCCTGCCAGCGCAAGCCCCCACCAGCAGGGGAACAGCAGCAACCACGTGCCAATCGGCCGATCCAGCCGCGCGAGCTTGGCATAGGGCCGCCACGCTGCGGGCAGCAGGGCGATAAGGCCGGTTTCTTGAATATCGCTGCGGGTCGTCATGGGCGGCATGATTGGCACAGCGCCTCAAGAAAACAAGGTGAATTGATCTCCCGGCGCAGGCGGCGGCTTAAAGCGGGTGCAATCGAGCTCCCAAGCCGGGACCGAAAGACCGAAGCGCGTGCGGGCGAGGCGCAAGCGCTGGCCGATCATTTCCGCCACCGGCCCCGTGCCGCGAAAGCGCTCGCCGGGTTTAGCCTTGTAGAGTTGGCCTTCCCGGCACTGGCGGATCAGCGACAGCACCCTTTCGGCCCGCTGGGGGCGGTGTTCGCGCAGCCAAGCTTCCATCAGGGGGGCGACTTCCATCGGTAGGCGAATGAGAATAGCGCTGGCCGACTGCGCTCCCGCCTGGGCGGCGGCCTCTAGAATCGCCTCTAACTCGTGATCGTTGAGGCCGGGGATCATCGGCGAGGCGAAAACGGCGACGGGAATCCCGGCGTCCGATAGTAGCCGAATCGCCTCAAGCCGTCGGGCGGGCGTGGGGGCGCGCGGCTCCAGCAGGCGGGCAAGGTCGCGGTCGAGCGTGGTGACAGAAATGGCCACCCGGACCAAATTCTGCGCGGCCATTGGCGCGAGAATATCCAAATCGCGCGTAATCAGTGCGGCTTTGGTGGTGATGCCGACGGGGTGTTGAAAATCGCGCAGCACCTCCAGCACTTGCCGCGTCAGCCCCAACCCGCGTTCAATCGGCTGATAGGGGTCTGTATTGGTGCCGATGGCGAGCGGCGCGACCTTGTACTTCTTGTGCCGCAAGGCTTCCGCCAGCAGGCGCGGCGCGTCGGGCTTGGCAATCAGCTTGGTTTCGAAATCGAGCCCCGGCGCTAGGCCCCAATAGGCGTGGGTCGGGCGGGCGAAGCAATAGGCGCAGCCATGCTCGCAGCCGCGATAGACGTTGAGCGATTGGCTAAACGGCAAATCCAGCGCCGTTTGCTGAACGATAATGCTTTTGCTGTGGTCGAAGCTCACCTCCGTTTGCGGCGGCGGCTGTTCTTCCTGGCTCCAGCCGTCATCCAGCGCAACGCGGGAGAGGCGCTCATAGCGATTATCCGCCGCCCCAATCGCCCCCCGGCCCTTCAGCACGGGGGCGGGCAGTTGGATATCGGTGAGCGCGGAGGAGGGCATGGGGGAAGGGTATCAAAATATAGGAACAAAACAAGAATATAGTGATTTGCTCATCGTCATAGATCGTCGGTCTTGAGGTGTGTAAGCGGATAGCTTACATTGAGTCTATGATCGCTTCGTTCAAAAGCAAAGCTCTGGCCGTGCTTTTTGAGACCGGTAAATCTGGTAAGATTGATGCAAAGCTCCATAAAAGGCTTCTGCTGCGGCTTGACCGGCTTGAGGTCGCGGAACGACCGGAGGATATGAACTTACCGGGCTTCAACTTTCACGCCCTGAACGGTTTTAGTCCGACGCGCTACACCGTCCATGTTAGCGGTCCCTGGTGCATCACCTTCGAGTTCGACGGGACAGAGGCTGCCCAAGTCGATCTTGAGCAGTACCATTAGGAGAGCCGCATGAGCGTCGTTCAGGTGCAAAGACCCCTCTCACGATGCCCGTCTCATCCCGGTGCGCTTCTGGAAGATATCATTCCCGCAACCGGCAAGACGAAAGCCGAAATTGCGAGTCTTCTCGGCATATCCCGTCAGCAGCTTTACGATATCTTGCGGGAAAAAAAGCCGGTTTCTCCCAATATGGCCGCGCGTTTGGGCAAGATGTTCGGCGATGGGGCTGCTATTTGGCTGCGGATGCAAGCGGCCTATGATGCGTGGCACGCCGAGCGCGACGTGGATGTTTCTGGGATACCAACGATCCACGCAATCTGATTCAGGCACATTAAAATAGCGTGATTCCGCCAAAGGAAAGAGCTTTACGTCTATATTTTTTCGGGACGCGATTTTCGCTGAAACGCTGCATCTGGGAGGCGGGCTCGCGCCTAAAGAGGGCGTGAGACGTCTCGGCTCTTTCCCAATTTCCTAAATCTAAGGATGCGATATATGACACGCTTTGCAAGCTTCGCGCTGGCGGGATTGATGGTGGCTGCCGTACCGGCGGCGGCTTCGGCGCAAATGGCGGCTTCCTGGGTGGGGCTGCTGCCGGACAACAAACTGGTGCAGATCGACGGCCAAAAGGCCCGCGCTTCCAAACCGATGCCGATCAAAGGCATTGAAGGAACCGTCGTCGGTATCGACGTGCGCCCGTCTAACGGCAAGCTCTATGCGCTCACCCTGAGCGGCGGGCTTTATACGGTGGACCCCAAGACGGGAACGGCGACGCGGGCGAGCCAGCTTAATCAGGGCGTCAATACCGGCCTCAATCCCGTTGTCGATTTCAACCCGGTGGCCGACCGGCTGCGCGTGCTCGGCATCGATGGCGCGAGCTACCGCATCAATGTCGATAGCGGTATGGTTACGGTCGATGGCACGCTGAAATATGATCCGGCCGATGCCGCCGCTGGCAAAGCGCCGCTGGTGCAGGCGGGGGCCTATAGCAATTCCTTCGCCGGAACCAAGGAAACCGGGCTCTACGATATCGATAGCACGCTGGGCACCTTCCTCGTGCAAGCGCCGCCCAACGACGGGATTCTGAAAACCCGTGGGGCTTTGGGGGCGAAACTGGCCTCCCCCATCGCCTTCGATATCGTCGCCGATGGCGCAGGCGGGAACCTCGGCTACCTCGTCTCGGGCAAAAGCCTCTATACGGTCGATATCGCCACGGGCAAGGCGACGAAGAAGGCCGATCTCAAAGGCCTGTCGGGCGTGCTGCGCGATATCGCTGCCCTGCCGAAAATGTAAACGTGTCGGGCGGGGGCGTTGGTCCCCGCCCGAACTTTCGCTATTTCGCGTTCATGCGAATCGCGCCGTCGAGGCGAATGGTGGAGCCGTTTAGCATGGTCTGGCGGCAGATGGTGAGTACCAACTCTGCGTAATCTTCCGCCGTGCCGAGGCGCGAGGGGAAGGGGACCGAGGCGGCAAGGCTCTCTTGCACCGCCGGCGGCATGGCGGCCAGCATCGGCGTTCCGAAAATCCCTGGCGCAATCGTCATGACCCGCACGCCTTTCGGGGCGAACTCGCGCGCCAGTGGCAGCGTCATCGCCGCAACCCCGCCTTTCGAGGCCGCATAGGCCGCTTGGCCGATCTGGCCTTCGAAGGCGGCGACCGACGCCGTGGTGATAATCACGCCGCGTTCGCCCTCGGCCAAAGGCTCCAGCGCCAGCATCCCGGCGGCGGCAACGCGCACGGCGTTGAAGGTGCCGATCAAATTCACCGAAATCACTTTGCTGAAAGCATCTAGCGCCATCGGCCCGTCGCGTCCCACTGCGCGGGCGGCGGGGGCAATTCCGGCGCAACCGACGAGAATGCGGGCAGGGCCATGGGCGGCGGCGGCTTTCGCAATCGCGCTTTCCACCGCCGCGGCATCGCTCACATCGGCGGGGCAGGCGAGGGCACCGAGGCTGGCGGCGGCGTCATCGAGCTTTGCGCCCGGAAGATCGATCAGCGCGACCTTGGCCCCCGCTGCGATCAGCGCCTTGGCGCTGCCATAGCCGAGTCCCGATGCGCCGCCCGTGATAACGGCGGCCTGTCCTGCGATATCCATGCGTTTCTCTCCCTCGGGTGACTAAGTGTACTTCTGGCCGCGACGATGCGGCGACTTTCCGTCCCGGTCAAGTATGGCTCCGGCACAACCCCCGTAAAAGAGCGGAAATGACGGCAAGATAGTTTCCTTGCGCGTCGGATTCGGCGGTGGCGGCCCGGTCGAACAAGGCATCCAGCAGATCGGTCAAAACCTTCGCCGGGAAGGGGGGAAGGACCCCTGCCGCCAGCGCTGCATCGACCCCCTCGGCGAGGCTGCTGCGGGCAAGGTCAAGGGCGGTGGCCTCCGCCTGCCCCAACACGGAGGGCGCTTCGACCAGCAGCAACCGCCGCCGCCCCGCATCGCCCATTGCTGAAAGATAGGCCGCGCCGCCGTCGATGAGCGCCCCGATTGGATCGGTCGGCGTTGCCGTTGCGGCATCAATCGCGGCCACCAGCGCGCGCTGTTCGGCGTCGATGACGGCACGGAACAGATCGATCTTATCGGCGAAATGATGGTAGAGCGCGCCGCGCGTAACGCCAGCGGCGGCAACGATTTCGGGCGTGCCGGTTGCGCCGTAGCCGCGCTCGGCAAACAGCGCGCGCGCGGCGCTCACCAGGGCGCTCCGGGTGGCGGCGCGCCGGTCGGCTTGCGGCACGGGGGCTGGGCGGGGTTTTCCCTCTTGCATACGTGCAGCCTGTATGTTTAAAGATAAATACAGGCTGCTTGTATCATTTATTCCCGATTTCGACCAGGAGGTTCCGATGCGCTGCACGGCCTATTACCCGGTTTTGCTCACCGCTAACGTTGAGGAAACCGCCCGTTTCTACGAAACCCACTTCGGCTTTATCCGGGCCTTTAGCTGCGAATGGTACGTGCATCTTCAGTCAAGCGCCGATGCCGCGATTAATCTGGCCGCGCTGGACTATCGCCACGAAACAATTCCGGCGCCGGGACGGGCTCCCAGCGCCGGACTAATTCTAAACTTCGAAGTGGAGGCCGTGGACGCCGAATATGCGCGGCTCACGGCGGCAGGCCTGCCGATTCTGCTGAGCTTACGCAGCGAGAGCTTCGGTCAGCGCCATTTCATTACCGCCGATCCAAATGGGGTGCTGATCGACATCATCACCCCAATTCCGCCGAGCACCGAGTTTGCGGCCCAGTATACGCCGGAAACCCTGGCCCGGATCGACGCGGCTCAGGCCGAGCGCACCGACTGAACGAAACCTTCCACTTCCACCTTCAGCTTATCGGACTGGGAGGCGAGCGCTGCGGCGGCGCTCAGCACGTGGGCGGCCGAGGAGCCGGCTTCGGCAGCCACCGCCGAAACGGTGGTGACGGCGCGAGAGGCTTCTTCCGTGCCGCTGGCTGCCTGCTGAACGTTACGGCTAATCTCGCCCGTCGCGGCCCCCTGCTGCTCAATGGCGGTGGCAATCGTCGTGGTGATATCGTTGATCTGCCCGATGACCGTCCCAATCGCGCCAATTTCCGTGACGGTTTCCGAGGTGGCCGCTTGAATCTGGCTAACTTGCGCCTGGATTTCTTGAGTCGCCTGGGCGGTTTGATTGGCCAGCGTCTTCACTTCGGCGGCGACGACGGCGAAGCCCTTACCCGCTTCCCCGGCGCGGGCGGCTTCGATCGTGGCGTTCAGGGCGAGAAGATTGGTCTGGCTGGCAATCGATTCGATGATCTGCACGATTTCGCCGATGCGCTGGGCGGCAACCGCGAGCCCGCTCACCGACCGGCTGGTTTTCTCCGCCTGATTGACCGCTTGCCCGGCAATCGTGGTGGATTGCGAGACTTGGCGGGCGATTTCACGGATCGAGGCCGAAAGCTCCTCGGCGGCAGCGGCAACCGAGTGCACGTTCGTTGCGGTTTGCTCCACGGCGGCGACGGCGTTTTGCGTTTGCTGATTGGTGCTGTCGGCGGCGGCGGTCATCGACCGCGCGTCGATATTCAAATCGCGCGCCGAGGTGCCGAGCGCTTCGACAACGGCACTAACGCTCCGCTCGAAACGATCCGCGAGGTCGCGCATCGCGGCGGCGCGTTCGGCGGCGGTACGGGCCTTAGCGGCCTCCTGTTCCGCCGTGAGGCGCTGAACTTCGGCGGCATTATCTTTGAAGACTTGCACCGCGCTCGCCATTTCGCCCACCTCGTCTCCGCGCCCCGTACCGGGGATGGTGACGGCGAGATCGCCCGTTGCGAGTTTGTGCATTGTTTCGGCCAGCGTTCGTAGCGGGCGGACCGAGCCCATTGACCAGAAAGCGAGCCCGGCCCCCAGCACGACCGCCCCACCCGCAAGGACCATACTGAGCACCGCGAAGCCTTTCGCAATTTTGCTCGCCTGATTGGCAATGGCGTTGTTCTTCTTTTCCTGGAAATCGATGAACTGGTTAATCCGCCCAAGCCATTCCACGAACAGCGGACGGGCTTGTTCAACGCTTTGTTTGAGTTGCCCTGCATCGCCCTTCTGCTGGGCGGCGACCGCCTGCCCGATCAGGGGCAGGGTTTTCGCCTCGGTTTCCTTGATGGCGGCAAGAAGGCGGGGCTCTTCAGCGGTAATATCGGTGCGGCTGGCAAAAAGCTTATCCAGCGGATCGGCAGCTTCGGCATAGAAGCGCGTGAGCTGGTCAATCTCGCTCACCACACCGCGCGCGGCGGCGGCATCGCTAATCAACACCAAATCGCGCACGCTGATCGAACGGTCGTGAACGCTGCCCCGGAAGTTGATCGCATAGCGCAGCTTGACGTTATTCACGTCGTTGATCTCGGTAAGCCCCGCGTCGATCTTATTGACTTCACGGATACTGATAACGGTCAGCGCCACCATCAGCACAAGAATGGCAGCAAAACCAAGGGCTAAGCGCGGCCCGATCCGCATTGATTTTAAGGGCATCGTTCGAATCTCGCATTCAATTAAGGTAAGAAGAAAAGCCATGCCTGGTGAAACCTTAACCGTGCCCTTAACTGGGTTCAAGCAGGCCGCTCTGTCTAGTCCATTTCTTAGGATTGCTTGTGATTATTGGCGGTTATGACGGAAGCGGAACCCCTCACGCAAAACCCGGGTGATTTTGGCCCAACGCTCCATGCCCGCAGGCGGGCGTTCGGGTTCAAGATCGATCCCGACTTCGATAATCCGATCCTCTTCGACGGTTTTCACGATCAAGTCGATCGGGCCCATGCGCACCCGGTCGCCGACGGTTGGCAAAGTTGCGAGCTTTTCGGCCAGATAGGTAGCAATCGTGAGGCCGCCGGAGCCCTCGGGGATCGGCACGCCGTAGAGTTTGCCGAAATCGTCCAGCGTGCGCGAGCCATCGATGGTGAACTCGCCTAAGAGCGCATCGGGATCGGCAATGCGGGTCGATTTCGGGCCAAACAGCCGGTCGATCTGGCCCATGTAGGCGGCATCGGCGCGGATCAGCAGATAATCGCCGGGCACCAGAGTTGCGGCGGCATTGGGGCCGAGGGCGACCCCTTCACGCAGCAACATCAGCACTTTGGCGTCGCCGGGCAGGGTCAAGGCCCCGTCGGCCCTGGCTAGAATCGCGCTATTGGGAGAAACCGCATAGCCGGAGACGGCATTCTCCCCCTCCACTGTGCCCGGCAGGTCGATATCGAAGCGCGCGGGGGGCGGCGGCTCGGCCGGAACGGTCAGGTGCAGCAGGCGAGCCAAGGGGGCGAGTGTCCAGCCCTGCACCAGCAAGGACAGCACCACCACCACGAAGGCGACGGAGAAATAGGCCATGCCGCCGGGCGCACCGGCGAGCACCGGCACAATCGCCAAGAAGATCGGCACCGCGCCGCGCAAACCGACCCAAGAGACAAAGATCACCTCGCGCCAGTTAAAGCGGAATGGCAGCAGGCAAAGGGCGGTTGCCAGCGGGCGCGCCACGAACATCAGCACCAGCGCCACCCAAAGGGCAGGGCCAAGATATTCGACCAGCGATGCCGGGGTAACGAGCAGCCCCAGCATGAGAAATAGGGCAATCTGGGCAAGCCAGGCGAAAGCATCCAGAAACCGTTCGATCCCGGCATGGGCTTTACTGCGTTGATGGCCGACCAGCAGCCCCACGAGATAAATGGCAAGGAAGCCCGAGGCGTGGACGCTTTGGGCCGCGCCGAACACCATGAGCGCGCCCGCCAAGGTGAAAATCGGGTAGAGGCCGGCCTCAATGTCGATCCGCCTTAAAATGCCGCGCAACGCAAAGCCGCCCGCCGCGCCGAACGCTGCACCGCCCACCATTTGCAGCAAAAAGAACGGAATCGGCCCAACATTCACAGCCCCCTCGCTGTTGGGCGCCAGGATCGTCACCAGCAGCAGGGTTAGGAAAATCGCCATTGGATCGTTCAGACCCGACTCGACCTCCAGCGTCGCCCGCACGCGCTTGTGGATATCGACCTTATTCTGCCGCATCAGGCCGAACACGGCGGCGGCATCGGTGGAGGCAACAATCGCCCCCATCAGCAACGCCTGCACCCAATTATGGGAGAAAGGCGCAATCGCGCCTGCAACGATCCCTGCCGAGAGCCCAACGCCCACGGTGGCCAGCACGAAAGCAGGTAGCCCCGCCTGCCGAAACTGGCTGATCGGCGTGCGCATGCCACCTTCGAACAGAATAATCGCAAGGGCGGCGCTGCCGATGGTATAGGCGGCCTGGAAGTCGGAAAACAGAATCCCGCCCGGCCCATTTTCCCCAGCCAGCATACCGAGCGCGAGGAACACCACCAACAAAGGCGCGCCGACGCGCGTCGAGACCATGCCCGCAAAAATGCTCAGCAATAGCAGCGTACCGATAAGCAGAATAAGCTGATTGCTGGCGTCCACGCGGCTCCCCCGATCTTTCTCGACTCGACGCTTATCATGACGGATTTTCAGCCCAGCGGAAGACGGTAAACTCTGCCGTATTACGTTTGCTGTACCCGTTCTTCCTTACACTAAAGGATCAAGGCGACATCATGGCCTCCGAGGATGATATTTTTGCAGCCCGGCTGTTTGTTCAGGCTGACTTGACGCCGGGCGACGGCCTAGCCCTGGATGAGGCGCAAACCCACTATCTGCGCGCTGTGCTGCGCCTTGGCCCCGGCGACAAATTGGCGCTGATCAATGGCCGCGACGGCGAGGCTTTGGCCGTGGTCGAAAAGCTCGATAAGCGCAGCGGGCTCGCGCGGATCGAAAAACTCACGCGCCCCTTCGCCCCCGAGCCCGACCTGTGGCTGTGCTTCGCGCCGATCAAACGCGCGCGGCTGGATATGATGGTGGAAAAAGCCACCGAACTCGGCGCGTCCCGGCTGATCCCGACGCTCACCCGCCGCACCAATGCCGGGCGTGTCACCACCGAGCGGCTGCGCGCAATTGCCCAGGAGGCGACGGAGCAGTGCGAGCGGTTGACGCTGCCGGAGGTGGCCGAACCGCAACCCCTCGCCAAACTTCTCGCCGATTGGCCGCAAGATCGTGTGCTGCTGATGGCCGATGAGGCGGGCGATGCCCCGGACGCCCTGTCAGCCCTCGCAGGGCTTCCCGAGTCGGTCGCGCTGGCGGTGCTGATTGGGCCGGAGGGCGGGTTCGATCCGAACGAGCGAGAGGCCTTGAAGGCGCTTGCAATCACCGACAAGCCTCGGCATGGTGGCGATGAAGTTAACGGCGTTAGCTTGGCCCCGTCTGAACGGGCGGGCTTTGTCTTGCGCGTGAGCTTGGGGCCGCGCATTCTGCGGGCCGACACGGCGGCGATGGCCTTGCTGGCGCTTGTTCAGGCGCAGCGGGGCGATTGGCGGAAACAGGGACCGCGCGGCAGCGCGCTGGCGTCACGATAAATGCCCCCGGCCTGTCGAGGCGGTGCGGCGGAAAACGAGGAATTCTATGGCGGGCACCCCTTCCGGTCTGGGCGATGTGATTACCGATAAGCGCCAACTGGTCGCCTATCTCGACAGTGGCTCCAAGCCCGCCGACCAATGGTCCATCGGCACCGAGCACGAAAAATTCGTCTTTCACCGCGATAGTCTCGCCGCCCCCGCCTATGACGGGCCGAGCGGCATTCGCGCCCTGCTGGAAGCGCTGGCCGCCGACTACGGCTGGACGCCGGTTCTGGAAGGCGATCATCCGATTGCGCTGACGCGCGGCAAAGCCTCGGTTAGTCTGGAGCCGGGCGGCCAGTTCGAGCTGTCGGGCGCACCCGTTGCCACCTTGCACGAAACCGAAGCCGAACTGCTGAACCATCTTCAAGAAGTGACGGCCATTGGCGACAAGCTTGGCCTCGGTTTTCTGGGCGCGGGCTTCAATCCGTTGGCAACGCGCGCGCAAGTGCCGTGGATGCCTAAGGGTCGCTACGCCATTATGAAGGCCTATATGCCGAAAGTCGGCAGCCTCGGGCTCGATATGATGCTGCGCACCTGCACTGTGCAAGTGAACCTCGATTACGGCTCCGAAGCCGATATGGTGAAAAAGTTCCGCGTGTCGCTGGCCCTGCAACCGCTCGCCACCGCGCTGTTTGCCGCCTCGCCGTTCACCGAAGGCCGTCCGAACGGCTTCCAGAGCTTCCGCAGTAACATCTGGACCGATACCGACGCCGACCGCTGCGGCATTCTGCCCTTCGTGTTCGAAGATGGCATGGGGTTCGAGCGCTATGTGGACTATATGCTCGATGTGCCGATGTATTTCGTCTACCGCGACGGGAAGTATATCGATGCCTCGGGCCAAAATTTCCGCGATTTTATCGACGGCAAACTTCCGGCCCTGCCCGGCGAGCGCGCCCATGTGGGCGATTTCATCGACCATCTCTCCACGGTCTTCCCGGAAGTGCGGCTGAAGAAGTTCCTCGAAATGCGCGGGGCCGATGCCGGGCCGACCAAGCGCCTGCTCGCGCTTCCCGCCCTGTGGGTCGGGCTACTCTATGACACGACGGCCCTTGATGCCGCCTGGGATCTGGTGAAGGGCTGGACGCCGGAGGATCACGCCACGCTTCGCACGAGCGTTCCGGCGCGCGGCCTCGCCACCCCGTTCAAGGGCCAAACGGTGCGCGAGGTTGCCTTGACCATGCTGACCATCGCCCGCGAGGGGCTGCGCAACCGTCGCCGCTTCAACGGCCACGGCGAGGATGAAACCCACACCCTCGATGCGCTGTTCGCCATCGCCGCCAGCGGCCGCAGCTTTGCCGACGATCTGCTGGAGGCGTTCCACGGCCCCTGGCAGGGCGACGTGCGGAAGATTTACGACGAGCGGGCGTTTTAGGGGCTAGGCCGCGCCCCGACCCGTCTCTTCTCGCATCTGCCGGAGGAACTCGATTTCCTCCGGGTGCCGGTTGAGAATTTCGATCAGCGCTACCGCCGCATCGCTGGGCGGGGTTGCGCCGCTTTCGTACTTCTGGAAGGCCCTGCGCCCGCCGCCGATCAGCCGACCGGCCTCCTCCTGGGTGAGCTTCAGCCGGTTCTTGCGGATATGGCGGACGTGCGCACCGTAAGCGGCCTTGAGTTCGAGAAAGACCCGATCCGACTCGGCAATATCCTCGCCCGTGTGAAGGCCATTATTGTCCTCAGGGTCTTCGGGGTACCAGCCGGGCACATCGACGATGCGCGTCAGGGTGCCATAGGTTACGGCTTGCGGTCGCACGCCGCGATACAGGGTTTTGCCGGTCTCAGGATCGATCCGCGTCTCACTCTCGGTCATCGTGTCGTTCCTTGAAGGAAGTTAGGGCTATGTCGATCAAGGTCTCGCCTGCGAACTTCAGATAGAGCCACCGCCCATCCCAGGGCAGATTATAGGTATCGTGCCAAACCCGATGGTTCGGCGGACTATGCGCCGTCTCAGACTTCACGAAATCACCCCGCTCCAGCGACTGCACCGCTTCGACAATATCCGTCCGATCATACCCAAGGCTCCGGGCATTCTTAAGCGCGACGGTCTTGATAATCAGGCTATCGACCGTAGCGAACTTCGTTTGAACAAGCGCAAGATCGTGATGGGGTGTCCGCTTGACCGTCATAGCAAAATAAACCTTAAAGGTTACTCTGACAAGGGGCTATACCGCTGCGTCAACCGCCCGATCCCGCCCAACTGCCGGGCGATTTGCTCGGCGGCGCGGGACAGGGTGTCGTCGGAAAGGTCTTTGCGCAGGGCTTTCATCTCCTCCAGCAGAGCCTGCCAGGTTTTTTGCCCGTCGATGCGCGGCAGCAGGGCTGGGGCGATGGTGGGGAGCGGCAGAGTGAGGTCGAGCCCTTCGTTGCTCACCCCCAACCGCCCGCCCCGGTCGATGGCGGCGAGCAGCCGTTGCGGGTCGATGTCCTTGAAGGCCGGAATCGCGGCGCGGTCGCCCGGCGGGGGCGGGGCAACGGGGTTTTCGGCCCGCACCAGATAGCCCGCGTGGCGGGCGAGGTTGCCCGCGACCTGCTCGGCGAGCGCGGCCTCCTCCTCAGGGGGTAGGCTTTCGGCGCGCTTCAAGAGGGCCGCATCGGTGAAATAGGTCGAAAGCTTATAGCGCGCGGGTTCCACCCAATCGGCAAGGCGCAGGCCCGCGCCGTGGACCAGCGCGAACCAATCGGGGATCGTATAGGCGCGGTCTCGGGCGTGCAGCAGCAGATCGAACAGCCCGGCATCGCCGCCGTCGAGATGATCGCGGATCACGCCGTTCCGCAGCAGCCAGTTGGTGGCGGGAAGCTGGGTGAGCACGCGCTTGGCCTGGGCGACGCGCTCTTTCGGGGAACCCTCGGCGGCCAGCGTGCGCAGAATCGCCTGCACGTCATAAACCCCGCGCCGCCCATAGGCGCCATAGAGCATCAGCCCGATGCCGCCCTGGGGCGCGAGCACCGAGACCAGCGCCCGCAACCCCGCGTCGGGATCGTCCAGATGGTGCAGCACGCCGCAGCTATCAATGTAATCGAAAGGTTCATGGCCCGCGTCCAGCAGATCGAGCAGCGAGCCGGTGGCAAAACGCACCGTGACGATGTCGGATGTATCCAACCCGCGCGCCGCAATCCGCGCCTCCGCCACCGCCCGTGCGGCCTGGGAGGGATCGAGATAGAGAAGCTCGGCTTTCCGCCCGGCCCAGGCCAATTGCTGCGCCAGCATGGTGAGCGCATCGCCCGATCCGCCGCCTGCAATGAGCACCCGCACGGGCCGCGTCGGCCAGCGCCCGCCGAAAACGGTCTGCTCGATTTCCTGAAGATGGCTGGGCGAGCCGACGATCAGCCGCTTGCGCTCCTCGCGCGGGTCGCGGTGCGGATAGGGCAGGGCTTCATATTGTGCCGCAACAGCAGCATCGGGGGAGAGCTTGGACATGGCCGGGAGACTGGCAGGGCCGGGCGGGGGAGGCAAGGGGGAGGTTCGGTTTGGCGCGTCAAGCCGCCGTTTGCCGCATCATCGCCCGGACGATGAACGGGTGAACCCGCCCCACCGGCACCATGTAGAGCCGCCCCAGCCTATTGTGAATCTGAACGAGCGTCGCCGTAACATAGGTTCCCGGCGCGTCTGCCGGCTTCAGAATCGAAACACGTACATCAAGGTGCGAATCATCAATGCCGAGGATTAATTCGGCTTCGGTCAGGCTGAATATCTTAAAAATGCCTAACTTGTCGCCGGGTCGATAGTCGACGAGCGGCTTCTGCAGACTGGCTTTCATCGACCCAGCCCCGCGCAGACCGACCAGGGCGACGATGCGATCCCGCAGGGCCAGCAGCCCATTCACCCAGGGCGGTGTTGCGGCGAAGGTTTTATGAGCGATTGCGAGAGCCGACAGGTTGGGATCGACCAAGTCAATCGCCCAGGCATCGCAGAAATCGGCCTTGGCGTACAAAGGCGCTAATAGGCTTTCAGGAGGAAGCGCAACGGCGGTGACTTTCGGCATGGTACCCCCTCGGAAATCTTGAGAGAGACCTTAGCTGGAAAGCCCTTTCTTGTACCAGTACCCCCTAAAACCGCACAAACCTATTCACCACCCACCCCATCACACCCGTCAGCTTCAGCGTACCATCGACCACGGCGAGGCAGATGCAATCGCCATCCGTGTCGGCGATGGGGGTGTGGGTGTGGTCGGCGGTGGAGATCGAGAGGTCGCCGGGGAGGTAATGGCCGAATTGGTCGCTGAAGCCGCCCTTCAGCACCAGCACATATTCGGTGCCGCCGTGGGTGTGCTCGGGCATCGCGCCGCCTGCGGCGATCCGCATCAGGCGGGTCCTGCCGCCGGGGGTGCGGCTGGGGGGGGCGAGGCGGATTTCCGAGAGGGCACCGGTGACGCGCTTCCACGGTAGCGGCTTTGCGGGGGCGCTGGGAATACCGGCAAGGGCGCGGCGCACGGGGCGCGGCATCCAGGCTTCACCGGCCAGCGGCGCTTCGGGCCGGGGGGGCTCCGGCACGTTGAGTTGAGCGAGCAAGCGGTCGAAATCGGTCTTCACCTCGACGGGCGGCAGACTATCGAGCAGGGCTCCGCCGACCGCTTCCAGCGCCTGCACTTCCTTGCGGCAATCTGGGCAGTAGGTGAGATGGGTTGCCACCAGAAGGCTAATCGCCTCTGGTAAGGTTCCGGCGGCATAATCGACCAGCAGCGATTCGGGCGGGTGGAAATGGGGCATGCTTATTCGTCCTTCAGGACCGCGCGCAGCCGTGTGAGGGCCAAGCGGATACGCGATTTGACGGTGCCTAGGGGGATTTGCGTTGTCTCCGCGATATCGCGGTGCGACCGGTCTTCCCAATAGGCTTGTTGCAGGAGGCTTGCTTGTTCGGGCGGCAAGAGGGCGAGGGCCGCCCTCAGCCGATCATTTTGTTGGGCTAGATCATAGGCGTGATCGGCCCCCGGCACGGGGTCGCCAAAAGCCTCTTCGGCAATCAGGGCCGGGTCGTCCGCCTCCCAATCGATATGCTTGTCGCGGCGGAGGCGGTCGATGCGCTTATTGCGGGCGATGGTAAACAGCCAGGTACTGACCGACGCTAAGCGCGGATCGAACCCGCCCGCGCGGCGCCAGAGCGTGACCATAACCTCTTGCAATAAATCCTCGGCCTCGGCCTCGGGGCTGCCAAGCCGCATCAGGTAGGATTTAAGGCGCGGCCCGAAATAGGCGAAAAGCTGGGCAAAGGCGGTGCGGTCCTGGGTTTCGGCGATTTGCAGAACTAACCGCGCAAACCCGGCGCTGGTCTCATCGCGCATGACACTCTCCATCCGCGCCGAGATTGTTTCGGCGGGGACAAAATGCAATGCCCGAGGGGCAGAAGGGTCGCGCAGGGTGGTCATCACCCTTTCTTCGCAGCTGCCCGTTTAACAGATCACGCAACGCGCAGATTTTTTTTGCCCTGGCAGCCATGCTGCGGATCACAGCAGGCTACGGCCCGCCTCTAACGGGGGAAGGCCAAGGTGTTGGGCGAGGGTCTGGCCGCCGTCGGCAAAACTTGTCCGCCGCCCGCCATTGCCGCCCGCAATACCGGGGCCGAAGAAAATCAACGGCACATATTCGCGGGTATGGTCGGTTCCGATCCAGGTGGGGTCGCACCCATGGTCGGCGGTAATGAGCGCGAGATCGCCCGGTTGCAGTTTCGCCAGTAATTCCGGCAGGCGTTTATCGAAGGCTTCCAGCGCATCGGCATAGCCGCCGGGGTCGCGGCGGTGGCCGAAGGATTGGTCGAAATCGACGAAGTTGGTAAAGATCAAATCACCGTCGCCCGCTTCGTCCATCGCGGCGAGCGTCGCGTCGAACAAGGCCGCATTACTATCGCCCTTGATGACGCGGCTGATGCCGTGATGGGCAAAAATATCGCCGATCTTGCCAATGGCGAGCACTTGGCTGCCGCGTTCGACGAGCTTATCCAGCAGGGTCGGCGCGGGCGGCGGGACGGCTAAATCTTTGCGGTTGGGGGTGCGGCGGTAATTCCCGCTGGTGCCGGTAAAAGGCCGGGCGATGACGCGGCCAATATTATAGGGATCGACGAGTTTGCGCGCGAGTTTGCACAGGGTCAGCAACCGCTCCAGCCCAAAACTCTCTTCGTGGGCGGCGATTTGCAGCACCGAATCGGCAGAAGTATAGACGATGGGTTTGCCGCTCGCGACGTGCTCATCGCCCAATTCGGCGATAATCTCGGTGCCCGAGGCGTGGCAATCGCCCAGAATGCCGGGCAGCCCGCCCTGTTCAATCAGCGCTTGGGTCAACTCGGGCGGAAAGCTGGGCACGGTTTTGGGGAAATAGCCCCAGTCGAACAGCACGGGCACGCCCGCAAGCTCCCAATGGCCGGAGGGGGTATCTTTCCCCTTGGAGCGTTCGGCGGCGGCGGCATAGAGGCCGGTAAAATCGTCGCGCTTTAAAAATCCCGACGGAAGCTTTCCAGTGGCTTCGCGGGCGGCGGCCCCCAGGCCGAGGTCTTCCAGATGGGGCAAGACAAGGGGGCGACCGCGCTGTGCCAACGACCAAGAAGCGATATGCCCGAGGGTGTTCGAGCCCTGGTCCTGAAAGTGGCAGGCATCGGGGGTTGCCCCAATACCGAATGAGTCCATCATGAGAATGAGAGCGCGCTTTACCATAAAATTACCGTTGCTTGCCGCTCGTCAGTTTGCAAGCCCGGAATCATCGTGTCTCATCGGAATAACGGCGGACGGGATTATAGGGAGGGGATTATACGCACGGGATTATACTGGGCTCGTTTGCTGGACTGGGGGCGGCAGGGCCCGAATCGGCTCCGGCCCGCCATCGGGTAACCAGCACAAAACTTCGGTTCCGCTGGCAGAGGAGGTGAGGCTAACCTCGCCGCCGTGCAACTCGATAATACTGCGCACCAACGACAACCCAAGACCCGCCCCCGCCTGCCGCCCGGACCGCTCGAACCGGCCGAAGATGCGTGGCAGGCTTTCGGGCGGAATCCCTGGCCCCGTATCGGAAACGCTAATGGCAATCCCGCGCTGGGCGTCGCGCCGCGCGCCGATTGTTACCCGGTCCTGCGGGCGGCAGAATTTGATCGCGTTGGAGAGAAGATTGAATAGCGCTTGGCGCAACCGTTTGGTATCGCCGATGACCGTGCCGATATCGGCGGCGGACTCGAGCGTTAGCGCAATATCGCGCGCCTGGGCCCGCTCGCGCACCAGGGCGAGGGTGGAGACGATGAGGCTATTGACCTCGATCGTATCGCGCTCCAACGCCAGATAACCGGCTTCAATGGTGGCAAGATCGAGAATATCGTTGATCAGCGACAGCAGCCGCTGGGAATCCGCCAATATACCCCGGCTATAGTCTAACTGGCGCGTGTTGAGCGGGCCGAAATACTGCTCGGTCAGGATTTCGGAGAAGCCGATGATCGAGTTCAGCGGCGTGCGCAGTTCGTAGGAGACGTTGGCGATAAACTCGGTTTTCAGCCGGTCGGCGGCTTCCAGCGCGTCATTGCGTTCCCGCAGGGCCAATTGGGCGCGGTTGCGCTCGGTAATATCGAGGAACAAGCAGAGCGTTGCGCCATCGGGCATCGGCACGGAGGTAAAATCGATCTCCTTCCCGCTGCGCCAGCTTAAAACGCCGTTGCGGATGTGGCGCTGGATCAAGGCGTTACCGGTGGGATCAGCATCCTCACCCTCGACAATCCAGGGCAGGGTTGCGGCTTGAAGCTCGTCCAGGGTCGGCTCGCCCAGCAGTTGCTCTTCGCTCAGCCCCCAAATTTGCAGGAAGGCCGGATTATGTAGGCGCAAGCGCCGGTCGATGCCAAAAAAGGCAACGCCTTCTGAAAGATTATTCAGCGTCTCGCGCTGGACTTCGATGAGGGTATTATACGAGCGCTCCAGGGCGAATTTATCGGTCGCATCCTCGTAGGAGTAAATCAGCCCGCCGAGCGGATGGGGGGCGACGCGCTGAAACAAGGTGCGACCATCGGGCAGGTGCAGCACCTCTTCCTTGGCAGCGACGAGCGACTGGAATTGCGCTAATTGCTCGCGCTTATAGGCGGCGAAATCGATCACTTCGGGCAGTTGCCGCTTTTCACGCAGCATGTCGATAAGCTCTTGCAGCGTCGGCTCCCGCGTCAACCACACGTCATCGAGATAGAACAGTCGCGCGAAGGCGGTGTTGAAGAATTTGATCCGCCGCTCCGGGCCGAAAATCACAATCGGGGCGTTCACCGCGTCCAGCACATCATCTTGCGCCGAAATCAGCCGCGAGACTTGCGACATAAGGCTTTCGATCTGGCGCATGTCCGTCGCGGCGATTGAGATGCCCGCCGGCGAGGCCAGCGCGCGCAGCGAATATGCGTGCATCGCGCCGCCGATCACCAGCGTGACGGTTTCGACCTGCTCGCTATTCAGTAGCAGGGCGCGCATGGCAAGTTCTCGCGCCTGCTCGATAAACGTATCGCTGCCGCGCGTTAGAACCGACCAGGCGAGGTTGCTTTCGACCAGTCGCGAGTCGCGCCCAAACAGGGCTAGCGGCGTTGCCGCCGCATCCATCAAGGCTTGACGTCGGTCGGCGATTTGCTGACTGCTGCGCAACTGTTGCTGAATCACCCGCCCGCGCAAAACGGCGCGAAAATGCAACGTGCCGATGATCAGCAGCGCCAATGCAAAAAGGCTGAGAAACCCGACCAAAGGCTGCAAGATTGAGGCCGAGGCGAATTCATTCGCGGCCCCGGCGGGCGCACTCAGCCCAACGCCCAAACTCAACGCCGCCCAGGCAGAACGGCCAGGGGTTAACGGAGCGGGTGGGCGGATCATCAGCATGGGGAACAGTCTAAGCAATTGTGGCGGGGTTGAATAGGCGGGTTGAACCTTCCTCTTCCCGCCCGCGCCGCGCCCTTGTCCCCGAGGCGCAAGGCTTTCTTGCACCGCACGGCGGGCATGGTATAACGCGGGGTCTGACGCAATTTCTCGAGGTAGACCGTTTGTCCGCCCCCCTGATCTTGGTTCTCAATGGGCCGAATCTCAATCTGCTCGGCACGCGCGAACCCCATATCTACGGCACCGATACGCTGGAAGATGTTCGCCTTGTCGCCGCTCGCGCCGCCGAACAGCTTGGCTGCGCGCTGGATTTCCGCCAATCGAACCACGAAGGCGTGTTGATCGACTGGATTCAGGAAGCGCGGGGGACCGCAGCCGGAATCATCATCAACGCCGGGGCCTATACCCATACGTCGATTGCGCTGCTGGATGCCTTGAAGGCGGTGGATTTGCCGGTGATCGAGGTGCATCTTTCGAATATTTTCCACCGCGAGCCGTTTCGCCACACCTCCTATCCGGGGCGCGCCGCGATTGGCGTGATCGCGGGGTTCGGCGGCCAATCCTATGTTCTCGCCGTAGCGGCACTCGCCAATCTGATTAAAGCTTCGCCGTTAAAACCTTTAGGGATTTAACGCCGCGCCCCTCATCCCGGCGTTGGGGCCGCCCGGTCGGCCCGCCGCCTTGCTGTTTAGAGAGAAAGCATGTCTCAACATCAATTAGATAGCGAACTGATCCGCAATCTCGCCAGCCTGCTCGACGAGACCAAGCTGACCGAAATCGAGTATCAGCGCGATAATGTCCGCATCCGCGTTGCCCGCACTTTGCCGCCGCAGAGCGTGGCCTTGCCGCCGGTGCCGGTCGCGGCCCCGGCTGCGGCTGCCCCCGCCGCAGCGGCTCCGGTCGCTGCCGTCGTGACAGCCCCCGCCGATCATCCCGGCATGGTGCCCTCCCCGATGGTCGGCACGGTTTATCTCGCCGCTGAACCGGGCGCGCGCCCGTTCATTGCCGTCGGTGAGACGGTGCAGAAGGGGCAAAGCCTGCTGATCATCGAAGCGATGAAGGTGATGAACCCGTTGCCCTCGCCCCGCACCGGCGTTGTGAAGGAAATTCTCGTGACCGACGGTAAGCCGGTCGAATACGGCGAGCCGCTGGTCATTATCGAGTAATCATGTTCGAAAAGATTCTCATCGCCAATCGCGGCGAAATCGCCCTTCGCATCCACCGTGCTTGCCGCGAGCTTGGCATTCACACGGTTGCGGTCCATTCCACGGCGGATGCCGACGCCATGCATGTGCGCCTGGCCGACGAAAGCGTTTGCATCGGCCCGCCCGCGCCGCGCCAGAGTTACCTCAACATGCAGGCGATTCTGTCGGCGGCGACGATTACCGGGGCGGAAGCCATTCACCCCGGCGTTGGCTTCCTTGCGGAAAACGCCGATTTCGCGCAAATGGTGCAGGATCATGGGTTGGTCTTCATCGGCCCGTCGCCCGAGCATATCCGCATCATGGGCGATAAGATTACCGCGAAAAAGGCCGTCCAGGCCCTCGGCATTCCGACGGTTCCCGGCTCCGACGGTCCGGTGACGAACGACGAGGAAGCGCTGGAAATCGCGCGCCGCATCGGCTTTCCGATCCTGATTAAGGCGGCGGCAGGCGGCGGCGGTAAGGGCATGAAGATTTGCCGGAACGAAGAGGATCTGCGCACGCAACTGCCGGTCGCGCGCTCCGAAGCGCGGTCCTTCTTTGGCAATGACGCGGTGTTCTTCGAAAAATTCCTGGAAAAGCCGCGCCACATTGAACTGCAAATCTTGGGCGACGGCCAAGGCAATGTAATTCATTTGGGCGAGCGCGATTGCTCCTTGCAACGCCGTCATCAAAAGCTGCTCGAAGAAGCCCCCTCGCCCGCGCTGAATGCTGACGAGCGCGAAGCCATCGGCCAGATCGCCCTGAAGGCGATGGGCACCTTGGGCTATGCTTCGGCGGGCACGCTGGAGTTTCTCTACGAAGACGGGCAGTTCTATTTCATCGAAATGAACACGCGGCTGCAGGTGGAACACCCGGTTTCGGAATTCATCACCGGCATTGATCTGGTGCGCGAGCAAATCCGCATCGCTGCGGGCGGTAAGCTGACGCTGAAACAGGAAGACGTGCGCTTCAGCGGTGCCGCCATCGAAGTGCGTATCAACGCCGAACACCCGGAAACCTTCGCCCCTTCGCCGGGCAAGATCGGCGAGTATCACGCGCCGGGTGGGCCGGGCGTGCGCGTCGATTCGGCGCTTTATTCCGGCTATAAGGTGCCCTCGCACTACGACAGCCTTGTTTCGAAGCTGATCGTGTATGGCAAAACGCGCAACGAATGCCTGATGCGCCTGCGTCGCGCTTTGGAAGAATATGTGATCGGCGGCATTCAAACGACGATTCCGCTGCACCAAAAGATCATCGCGGACCCGGATTTTATCACCGGCGATTACACCATCCATTGGCTGGAGCATTTTATGGAGCGCACCGCCGCTGCAAAGGATGCGGACGGCGCGTAAATCCGTGGTCGGGGGAGACGGATGCGCTTAACCCCCGATCTGCTGCTGCGCGCCTATGCCGCCGGGATTTTTCCGATGGCCGACGGTCGGGACGATCCAGAACTTTTCTGGGTCGATCCCGATTTTCGCGGCATTCTGCCGCTCGATGGGTTTCACGTCCCGAAACGTCTGAAGCGCACGTTGCGCGCCGAACCCTATCGGGTAACGGTGGATACCGCCTTTCGCCGTACGGTGGCCGCCTGCGCCGCCCCGCGCCCCGGCAGCCCCGATAGTTGGATTAATGCCGAGATCAAACGGCTCTACGGTTTGCTGTTCGAGGCGGGCCACGCCCATTCGGTGGAATGCTGGCAGGGCGAAACCCTTGTGGGCGGGCTCTACGGCGTTACCCTCGGCGGGGCGTTTTTCGGCGAGAGCATGTTTTCCACCGCAAACGACGCCAGCAAGATCGCCCTGGTCTATTTGGTGGCGCAATTGCGGGCGGGCGGCTTCACCTTGCTCGACACGCAGTTCAAGACCGATCACCTCGCCCAGTTCGGCGTGATCGAAATCGCGCGGGCCGAGTATCGCAGAAGACTGGACGAAGCCCTGCCAATCCAGGCAGTGTTTGGCCGTATAGTTTTAGGACAACCGCTGTCGTTGGAGGACGTAATCCACTATGCGGGACGCTGAGACGCTGGATCTTGCCGAACTCTTGACGCTGGTGCCCACTGGCGACGAGAGCGCCTTCGCTACCCTGTATCGACAGACGGGACCGCATCTATATGGCGTCGCCCTCCGTATCACCCGTGATCGGTCCAGTGCCGAAGATGTGGTGCAGGATGTTTTGACCAAACTTTGGTCGGGCGCCGCGCGGTTCGAAGCCGGGCGGGGCTCGCCCCTGGGGTGGCTGCTCACGATGGCGCGCAATCGGGCGCTCGATCTCATCGCACGGCGCGGGCGCGATGCCCCGTTGCCCGAAGAGTTCGATGAACTGCCCGACCCGGCGGAAGATGCCCTCTCGGCTTTGGCAGGCCGGGAGGATGCCGACCGCCTGCGCACCTGCCTGGAAGTGCTGACGGACGATCAACGCCGGGCGATTCTGGTCGCTTTCTTCGAAGGGGCAACCCATGAGGAAGTGGCCGAGCAGCTCGAAACGCCCCTGGGCACGGTCAAAAGCTGGGTCCGCCGGGGCCTGTTGAAACTGAAAGGGTGCCTGGGATCATGAGCGCCTTGGATCGGGATACGCTAACGGTTCTGGCGGGCGAATATGTGCTCGGCACGCTGCGCGGCCGCGCGCGCCAGGAGTTCGAAGCCCTGTGCGAGTTGGACCCGGAAATTGCCGAGGCCCGCGCCGCCTGGGAAGCCCACCTCGCGCCGCTGCTCACCATCGCGCCGACCGTAAAGCCGCCCGAAACCCTCTGGGCGCATCTGAGTGACGAGCTTGGCTTCGAGATCATCTCCGACCGGCGCAGCGCCGACCGGGGGGCCGTGACCGAAGACCTGCCCTATACCGAGGACCTGCCCCCCACCGCCGAGATCATCCAACTGCGCCGCAGCCTGGGGCGCTGGCGCGTGACCACGGTGATGATCGGCATGGCGGTGGCCGCAGGCATGGTCAGCATCGTTCTCGTCCGCCCGGACCTGCTGCGCGCCCCATCGCCCGCCCCGGTGCAAGTGGCCGAAGCCCCGCCGCCGAAAGCCGACCCCGCCCCGCTGCGCCCGATGCTGGTCGCCGTGATGCTCAACGAGCAGCAAGACCCCTGGTGCGTCATCCGCGAAGGCGCGCCCGACGGCAAACTGACCCTCACCCTGCTAAAACCGATGCCCGACGATGGGCTCGACCGCGAACTCTGGATCGTCGGCGACGATAGCGTGCCGAAATCTTTGGGCCTCATCACCCCGAACGGCCTCTCCATCGACCCCGCCGTCGAAACCGCGCCGGGCCGCCTGATGGCCGTGAGCCGCGAACCAAAGGGCGGCTCCCCCACGGGCGCGCCAACCGGGCCGATTTTCGCCAGCGGGAAACTGGTGAAACTGATGGATTTTTAGGGCGTAGCGCGTTCGCCAGGGGCGCTGCCCCTGGACCCCGCCTAAGGGGCCGCGCCCCTTAGGGATCGGCGGGTTTGCAGATTATTTGAGTGCTGCGAGGCGCGCGCGGACTTGTGCCGTTACTTCTTGGATTGCTGGTTCGGGGGCATTGGCAAAGCGGCGGAGGTAGTCTTCGTAATTGGCTTGGGCTTGGTTCTTCTGATTATTCGAGTTCTCTAATAGTATACCCTTGTCACGAAGAGCCAGAGCGACCTGCATGCGTAGCATCGATGCAGGATCATCTTGAAAGCGGCGAATCACCTCATCGTAAGTAGCGAGCGCTGACTCAGGTTGAGGTGGGGAAAGGTTTAA
>NZ_JBILQX010000083.1:0-14514 GCF_044372965.1 Elstera sp.
GCCGATGATCGCGGGCGGGTTGATCGTGCAAGCCACGATCCAACTGGCGCTCGCCCTTCTCACCGAGGCGGGCCTGTCCTTCCTCGGCGTTGGCATCGCCCCGCCCAATCCCAGTTGGGGCCGGATGCTGGCCGATGCACAAACCTATCTGACCCGCGCGCCCTATCTCGCAGTGCTGCCGGGCACGGCGATTGCGCTCGCGGTGCTCGGTTTCAATCTGCTCGGCGACGGCTTGCGCGACTGGCTCGACCCGAAAGGCGCGCGCTGATGTTGGCCCTTGAGCGACTCAGCGTCACCTTGCCCCTCGGCGAGGGCGGCACCCCAGTGCCGGTTCTGGAGGAGGTGAGCCTGACCCTCGGGCGCGGCGAGCGCTTAGGCGTGGTTGGCGAAAGCGGCTCCGGTAAGACGCTACTGGCGCTCGCCATTCTCGGGCTTCTGCCGGAGGGGGCCCTTGCCAGCGGGACGATTCGTTTCGACGGGGTCGATCTTCTCACCCTCGCCTCCGAAACACGCCGCGCCTATCGCGGGCGGCGCATCGGCATGGTGTTTCAAGAACCGATGACGGCGCTGCACCCGATGCTGACCATCGGCGATCAGATCGGCGAAGGGATTGCCCTGCACCAAGGCCTGCGCGGGGCGGCCTTGCGGCAAGCGACGCTCGATCTGTTGGCGCAGGTGCAGGTGCCCGAGCCCGCTCGGCGGATCGATTCCTACCCGCACGAACTTTCCGGCGGGCAGCGGCAGCGGGTGGGGCTCGCCGTGGCCTTGTCGGGCAATCCCGATTTGCTAATCGCCGACGAGCCGACCACCGCCCTCGACGTGACCGTTCAACGCCAGATTCTCGCCCTCTTACACGATCTCACCGAGGCGCGCGGGCTGGGGCTTTTGCTGGTGAGTCATGACCTCGGCGTCGTCGCGCGCCTCACGCAACGGCTGCTGGTGCTCTATGCCGGGCAAGCGGTGGAGACGGGACCAACGCCGGACCTGCTCATGCAACCGCTCCATCCTTACCTCAAGGGGCTGCGCGCCGCCGTTCCCGGCCTCGGCGAAACCCTAACGCCCATCCCCGGCAACCTTCCCACGCCGCAGGAACGCGGAACCGGTTGCCGTTTCGCCCCACGCTGCGCCTTCCGGCAGCCCCCCTGCACTGATCCGCAAATCTTACGCGCGCAGGGGGCCCGGACCGTCGCCTGCTGGCAAGCCGAGGCCTTGGGATGAGCGCGCCGCTGCTGGAAATCGAGGGCTTGAGCCGCCGTTACGCGCTGCCGCGTCCGCGTCTGTTTGCTCCCGCCCCGCAGTTCGCCGCCGTTTCCGATATTTCCTTTTCGATTGCCGAAGGCGAATGCCTCGCCATCGTTGGCGAGAGCGGCTGCGGCAAATCCACCCTCGCGCGCCTTATCGCCGGATTGGACCGCCCCAGTGCCGGGCACCTTCGCTGGGCCCCAATGCCGGAGGGCTGCGTTCCGGTGCAGATGGTGTTTCAAGACCCGTTCAGTTCGCTCAACCCCCGCCGAACCATCGGCTGGAGCCTGCAAGAGCCGCTCTATCGCAGTGCCCACCCCCGCAACCAACGCATATCTCGCATGCGCGAAATACTCGAAGACGTTGGACTATCGCCGGAGGTTGCCACCCGCTACCCGCATGAATTTTCGGGCGGGCAGCGTCAGCGCATCGCCCTTGCCCGCGCACTGATGCCAAACCCGCGCTTGCTGATCGCCGACGAGCCCACATCGGCGCTTGATCTTTCGGTTCAGGCGCAGATTTTGGCGCTTTTAGGCGAGCTTCGCACCCGCCATAAGCTTGCCATTCTGTTCATTTCCCACAATCTGCTCGCGGTTCGCGCGGTGGCCGACCGCGTGCTGGTAATGGCCGAAGGTCGGCGGGTGGAACTTGGACCCACGGCTGAAATTTTTACCCGGCCAGCCCATCCAGTCACGCAAAACTTGCTGGACGCCGAATTAATACTACCTAATTTAACTAAATTCTCTTTGGATGAGTTTACTGTTCGGTAATCGATCTGTGGGAGCATCCATGCCAGATGAGTGAGAGTCGGTAGTCTAAACCGACCCGAGGGCCGATAGACTTGGAGGCTAGCATGACGGACTTTCCTTTCTTGGTACGTGTTCCCGAAGCGACCGCAGACGAAACGACCCTCGGGGAGTGGCTCGAAATTCGGAATGCGCAGTATATGAGCCGTGTCGATGTCTCGCCCGCATCGGTGACGTATGAGTTCAGCTTTGCCTCGAAGCAAATTGCTGACGAGTTCGCCCGCAACTTCGTAGCTTAATTTTGTCGCGGAACGAAAAATTTCGTTCCCCCGCGACCGCTATCCCGCCCTCGGACCTGAAAATCCGGAGGGCGGAATTGCGAGATTTCCCGGCGCTGGCCGAGCTTTATTTGACGGTTCGGCGCATCACTTTTAATTGGTTGCCCGCCGAAACCTTTCATCCCGACGATTTTTATCGGGACACTCAGGGCGAACTCCTCTGTCTCGCCTGTGCCAATCAGGAAATTTTGGGCTTTGCCTCGGTTTATCTGCAAAGCGCCTTTTTGCATTCGCTCTATGTTACCCCCGCAGCCCAAGGGCGCGGCGTGGGGAGCGCTCTTCTGACCCATGTGATCCGAACCACGCGGGGGCGGATGACGCTGAAATGCCTCGCGCTGAACCGCCCCGCCCAGGCCTTCTATAGTGCGCACGGCTGGACCGTTATCGGGCGCGGTGAAAGCGGCCATGGCCCTTATCTGACCTTCGAAGCCCCCGCGCGCTGACGCTGCCAGATCAATCGTCAAACAAAGTACCTTGGCGTGCGTCGACGGCGGTGCGGCGCGCGGCTTCGCGCGCGGACGGGGCCGGTGCTTTGCGGCTGCCATGTTTTTCGACAACGGCTGCGGCGGCCTGCCGAAACGCGCGCTCCCGCCGCAACGGCCACAACGCCTCCCGCGCGAAACGGGCCGCCTCCGTAACATCGACAATGGGACGCGGATAGGTGCCGTCGAGCCGCACCCCCGTCGCCCTCAGCAGCGGCGTTTCCGCCTTCCACGGCTCATGCAGCAGCGGGGTTGGCAAATCGGCGAGTTCGGGGAGCCATTTGCGCAGAAACACGCCGTCCGGGTCGTGATCGAGCCCTTGTTTCACCGGATTATAAATGCGCAGCGTGTTGATGCCCGTGGTGCCCGACTGCATTTGCACCTGCGGGTAATGAATGCCGGGTTCGTAATCGATAAAACAGCGGGCCAAATGCCGCGCCGGGGCGCGCCAATCCTGCCAAAGCTGATAGGCGGCAAAGGAACAGAGCATCGCGCGCATGCGAAAATTAATCCAGCCCGTCGCCACCAGGGCGCGCATGCACGCGTCGATGAACGGAATGCCCGTTTCGCCTTTCGCCCAAGCCGCGATCCGCGCCGGGTCGGTGCCGCGCAGCCCCTCTAAAGCGGGATGCAGGCACTTGGTTTCGATCGACGGCTGATCTTCAAGCTTTTGGATGAAATGACAATGCCAGGCGAGGCGGCTTAGGCAGGCGTTCAACCCACCCTTCAGCGCGCGGTTCGGGGCGGAGCCCGAAGCCTCCGCCCAATCATCGCCGGACCCCGTCTGACGGTGCGCCAATCGCAGGCGCTGGACGACCTCTGCCATCGACAGGGTTCCGAGCGCCAAGGCCGGGCTGAGACGGGAGCAGGCTTGCGGCGCCGTGAGTGGACTGGATAGGCCCTTGACGTATCGGGCGGCCCGGCGCTGCACAAAGCTTTCCAACAAATAAAGTCCCGTCGCCCGATCGCCCGGCGGCTCGCCGTCGCCGGTGGCGGGCCCAATCGCAGCGCCCATCTGCTCGGGAAGCGGTTCGGAGGTGAGGTGAAATCCCCGCGACGCCAGGGGAATCAAGCCTGGCGGGGCCGACACCAACGGTTCTGCCATGCGCCGATCCCACTGCGCCGCCCAGCCGCTCCGCGACTTTAGACGACGCACAACGCCGGTTTGCGGCATTTCACGCCACGCAATGCCCTCCGCCCGGCACCAGGCCAAAACCGCTTGGTCGCGCCGATAGGTCCAGAGCGAACCGGTTTCCTCGTGGCTCCATAGAGCAAACGGACCAAGCCGCGCCCTAAGATCGGCGAGCACGCCAACTGCGTCCCCACGCCGAACAATCAACGCTTGGCCAAGCCCGGCAAGATCCGCTGCCAGTGTTAACAGGCACGGCCGCAGCACCCGCCAATGACGGGCCGATACGTCGGGTTGCTGCCAGAGATCAGGCTCAAGAATATAAAGCGGCAAAACTGGCCCCGCTAAGGCTGCTGCACACAAGGGGCGATGATTATGCACGCGCAGGTCGCGCTTAAACCATACAACCTGAAGCATTTACCTCACCAGCCTCGATGCATTTTTAAACCAAATTAGCCCGATATTCGTTTCTGGCAAGGTCGGCTTTTGCGCATATTTCAATAAAATACATTTATAATCTAGCTATTCGCAAGAAAAGAACGAGCTTGTGACGCGATGGTTTCAGAATCACTTGCTCCGCCCCCCCGATTATGATTATATTAATTCGACTCGATATTTTCTTGCCCGAGAGTCGGAATGCAGGAGAAAAAAACCATGCCCCAGACCACTACCGCCCTCCACGCCGCCGACACCGTGCGACCTGATCGCGGCGTCTCGCCCCGCGTTGCCATGCTGTGCGACGAGCCCGATCAAGGCCTAGCCTGGGCCTCGGCCCTGACCGACGCGGGCTATACGGTTTCGCCCCTGCTCGGTGCCGAAGATACCGGCCAAAAGAGTGCGCAAAGTTCGGAGTTTGCCCTGATGGTCATCGACAGCGCGTCGGTTTCCTCGATGGATCTGGCTGATCTTCAGGCCGCAAGCCCGGAAACGCCGATGCTGTTGGTTCCGGGCACTCGGAGCGATGGGGAATCCCTGGCGCAGTCCTTACGCGCGATGGGAGCAATGTCGGGCCGCCCGCAAGAAACGGCGACCCTGCGCCAGATCGGGCAATTGCGGCTTGATGGTGCCGCCGCCCGCATCGAGTGGCGCGGCCATCGGGTTGATCTCACCCTATCCGAATTCCGGGTCGTGCAATTGCTGGTCGACCGGGCGGGACAAGACGCCAGCTACCGCGACATTTACGATACGGTGAAAGGCATCGGCTTCATCGCGGGCACCGGCACCGATGGTTACCGCGCCAATGTGCGCGCGATGGTGAAGCGCATCCGCCAAAAGTTCAAAGAAGCGGATAAGCACTTCACGGCCATTCATAATTATCCCGGCTTCGGCTAACGCTGGATTTCGGAAGCGTAAACTAAAGCCTCATCCCGCCTCGGCCAGAAGGGCCGGGAGCGAAAGGCTGAGATAATCGGAGGCTGCCCAGCGCGCACCTAACTCTTTAAGAGCGTCGGCGGTAAGGCTGGTGGCCAGCCCAACCGTCGCCACCCCCGCCGCCAGCGCTGCGCGCAGGCCCGTTGGGCTATCCTCGAAAGCAATTGCCTGATCGGGGGTTAGGTCGAAGCGGCGCAGGGCCTCCTGATACGGATCGGGGTACGGTTTGCCGCGCGGCACCACATCGACGGTAACGATTTCGGCAAAATGAGCGGTTAGGCCGAGGGCAGATAGAACATGATCGGCGTTAGCCCTAGGCGCGTTCGTGACCAGCGCCAGATGGAGCCCGTGCGCCACAGCCGCCGCAATGAACCCCTTCAATCCCGGTAGCGGCTCCAAAGCCGGATGCGCCGCGCGGAACGCCGCCTCCTTCGCTTCGCTCATCGCATCGGCCTCCGCGTCGCTGAGACCGGGGAATAAATTTTTGAAAATCAGCCGGTTCGTTTGGCCCGCAATCCGTTCCGCGTAGAAGCTGTGATCGACGGTAAACCCGTGTGGGGCGAGCACTTGGGCAAAAATTTCGGCGTGCAGCGGATCTGTCGCCGCCAAAGTTCCATCCATATCGAATAAGAGCGCGCGGATTGACGACACGAAATGGCCCTTTCTGGCAGCTTGCATCGGCTTTGATCTCATAACCGTCGCATTTTCGTCTGTATACGAATGCTGAAGATTCCGCAAAGAATCCGCGTGCAACCCGCCCCCGGTCTTGCCATAGTTGACCAATTGGCCCACTTCGCTGGTGCCATATAAAAAATGACGAACAGGCTTCGCTTAGGGCTTCGAGAGAGAGGGATTTGATCGTGACCCGTATGAAGATTGCGGCTTATGCAGCCGGGATGATTGCAAGCCTGATGGGCGCAACCGCGCTCGCTCAGGATTTTACCCCCGCTATCGTGTTCGATATGGGCGGCAAGTTCGACAAGAGCTTCAATGAAGCGGCCTACACCGGGGCCGAACGGTTTAAGAAAGAAACCGGCATCGCTTACCGCGAATTCGAAATCACCAACGAAAACCAGCGCGAACAGGCCCTGGGCAACCTCGCCAAGCGCGGCGTGGCGGTAATCGTTTCGGTTGGTTTTGCCCAGCAAGCCGCCGTTGAAAAGATTGCGCCGCAATATCCGAACGTGAAGTTCGTCATCATCGATTCGGTGGTGAATGCCCCTAACGCCCAGTCGATCATCTTCAAAGAAGAAGAAGGCTCGTTCCTGGTCGGCGCGCTCGCGGCCCTCGCCTCGAAAACTGGCAAGGTCGGTTTCGTTGGCGGCATGGATATTCCGCTGATCCGCGCGTTCGGCTGCGGTTACGCCCAGGGCGCGAAGTACATCAACCCCAAGGCCGACTATATCGCCAATATGACCGGCACGACGCCGTCGGCATGGCGTGATCCGGCCAAGGGCTCGGAACTGGCGATCTCGCAGTTTGACCGGGGTGTGGATGTTGTGTTCGCAGCGGCGGGCGGCACCGGTATCGGTGTGATGCAAGCGGCGAAAGATAAGGGCAAGCTCGCGGTTGGCGTCGATAGCAATCAGAATCACGTTCAGCCGGGCACCGTGCTGACCTCGATGCTGAAGCGCGTCGATAATGCCGTCTACAATACTTTCAGCGATGCCAAGAAGGGCACCTGGAAAGCTGGCACCATTTCCCTCGGCCTGAAGGAAGACGGTGTGGATTGGGCGCTGGACGATAACAACCGCAAGCTTGTTACCGCCGACATGGAAAAGAAGATCAAAGAAATTCGCGCCGACATTATTGGCGGGAAGATTAAAGTGGTCGATTACCGCGCCAACAACAATTCCTGCCCGGTCAGCTAAGGCTGGGTTAGTCGATTGTTGCACGGCTAAACACACGCCCGGATGATGCCTGCGTCGTCCGGGCGCTGTTTTTTAGAGTGTGCTGCGTTAGTTGGTCGCATTCCGCCCGAAACATGCTCTAATTCAGAGCGTCGCAGTTCCGCGACGGACTGCCCTTGGGGACTTTCTGCCGCCGATGAGCCACCCTGCTACCCGCCCTCCAGCGCTAGACCTGATTGGGATTAATAAACGCTTCGGGGCTGTTCACGCCAATCGGGACGTGTCTTTCACCGTCGCCGCCGGGTCGATCCACGGGATTGTGGGCGAGAATGGCGCGGGTAAATCCACGCTGATGAGCATTGTTTACGGCTTCTATCAGGCCGATTCGGGCCAGATTCGCGTGCATGGCACCGATCAGGCGATCCGCACCAGCCAGGACGCCATTCGCCTCGGCATCGGCATGGTTCACCAGCATTTCATGCTCGTGGACACGCTCACCGTGCTGGAAAATGTGATTCTCGGCATCGAACAGGGGTTTCGCCTCGCCCCATCGCTGGCCGCCGCCCGCACCGAGTTGCTGCGCCTCAACAAAGATTATGCGCTGGATGTCGATCCCGATGCGCTAGTCGGCGATTTGCCCGTCGGCTTGCAGCAGCGCGTGGAAATTCTGAAAGCCCTGTACCGGGGCGCGGAAATCCTCATTCTCGATGAGCCGACCGGCGTGCTGACGCCCCAGGAGGCCGACCATCTATTTCGGATTCTGCGCACGCTGAAAGCCGAAGGCAAAACCATTCTGCTCATTACTCACAAGCTGCGCGAAATCATGGACGCGACCGATAGCGTCACCGTGATGCGCGGCGGTGCATTGGTGGGCACGGTGAAAACGACCGAAACCGATAAGTCCCAGCTTGCCGAAATGATGGTGGGCCGCAAGGTCAACCTCAGCATCGCTAAGGCCGACCGCGCGGCGGGGCCGGTCGTGCTGGAAGGCAAGAATATCCGCCTCGTCGACCGACGCGGGGTAACCCTGCTGCACGATTTGAACTTCACCGTGCGCGCGGGCGAAATCGTCGGCGTCGCCGGGGTATCCGGCAACGGCCAGTCGGAGTTGCTCGATATTCTCGCGGGTATTCGCGGCCAAACCTCGGGCGAGTTGCTCTACCACGGTAAACCGCTGCCCGCCCTATCGGGGACCGAGGCCGCCCGCCGCCGCAGCCAACGCATCGCCCATGTGCCGGAAGACCGGATGACGATGGGGCTGGTGAAACCCTTCCCCGCCTATGAAAGCGCTATTCTCGGCTATCATCACGATGCGGAGTTGCAGGGCGACCGGGGCATCTCTCGCCTGCTGTTCGACCGCAAGAAGCTGATCGCCCGCACCGAAAGCTTCATGGCGGAATTCGATGTGCGCCCGCCCGACCCGCTGCTGCGCACATCGCTATTTTCCGGCGGTAATCAGCAAAAAATCGTGCTGGCGCGGGAAATTCACCGCGACCCGGACCTGCTTTTAATCGGCCAACCGACGCGCGGGGTGGATATCGGGGCCATCGAATTTATTCACCGCCGCATTGTGGAATTGCGCGACGCGGGTAAAGCCGTTTTGCTGGTGTCGGTCGAATTGGATGAAATCTTGTCGCTGGCGGATCGAATCATTGTGATGGCTTCCGGAAAGATCACCGGCATCGTTCCCCGTGCCGAGGCCGACGAGCGCCGCTTGGGGCTGATGATGGCCGGGGAATCCAATACCCGTGCCGCAGGAGACGCGGCATGAGCGCGCTATTCAGCAGCAGCCTCGATGGTCCGAATCGTGACGGCAACCTCGCTGCCCAGAACGTTCAGAGCCGCGACCAGTGCGGGCATCTTGGTCCGATGCTTGGGGTCCAGCAGGCGGCGCGCGTCCTTATGGTCGATGCCAAGACGGCGGGCGAGATCGGCAACGCGCAGCCCTTGCCGATGCAGGGCATCGTAGAGGGCCGCTTTCAAGGCGATCGTCTGGTCCGGCGCAACCGGCACCATGCCATCCGTCGCCGCGCTCGGCAGCGGGATCGTCTCGCCATCGATAATCCGCGACGCCAGCGCTTCGGAGAGGCAGTCGGCCGCTTCGGCCAAGGCTTCCGCTCTGGTCGCTCCGTCGGTCAAGGCTTCCGGCAAATCGGGAAATTTGACCAGGAAGCGTCCACCCTCATCGGGGGCGACGATTGCCGGGTAGAGCAAGGTCATCGGCTGCATCGCGTTCTACTCCAGGTCCTGCTTGGTCAGGCCCAACTGCTTCGCCATCTCGATCAGCAGACCCATACCGATTTCCTTCTTCCGATCTTTTACGGTTGTCTTCCGATCCCCGTAATAAAGCGTTCCTTGGGAGCCTTTGCCGTGTCGTTTATCGAAATGAACCGGGATGCCCCGTTCTTTTCCGATTCGCTTGACCTTGGCGATAAAATCACTCCCGTTCATCGCCCAAGAATAGGGCAAAAATGCCCCACTGAAAAGAGGGCCGCATGAGCGCCGCCCGCCTGACCAGCCTGCCGCGCTGGGTCGATCTCGGGCTGTTGCCCTTCCTGAACCTCTCGGCGGCCCTAATCGTCTCCGGGCTCGTCATTGCGCTGATCGGGGAAAACCCGTTTGAAGCCTTGGTTATTCTGGTCAACGGCGCGGTCGGCTATCAAGAAGCGATTGGCTATACGCTGCATTACGCCACGAACTTCATGTTCACGGGCTTGGCGGTCGCCGTTGCCTTCCATGCCGGACTGTTCAATATCGGCGGCGAGGGGCAAGCCTATGTGGCGGGCCTCGGCGTCGCCCTCGTCTGTTTGGCCCTGCCCGGCTGGCCGTGGTGGAGCGTGTTGCCAATTGCGATGATCGCCGCGATTTTCTGCGGCGCGGCCTGGGCAATTATCCCCGGCTATTTACAGGCGGCGCGCGGCAGCCACGTGGTCGTAACCACGATCATGTTCAACTTCCTCGCCACCGCCTTCATGACCTGGATGCTGGTGGACGTGATCCGCGCCGAAGGCCAGCAAGCGCCGCAATCGGCCGCTTTTCCGCCCTCGACGCATTTACCGACGATTCAGGATATGGGGGCTTTTCTGGGGCTCGACCTGCCCCGCATGCCGCTCAATCTGGGGTTCTTTCTGGCAATCCTCACCGCTGTTCTGGTCTATCTCTACATCTGGCACACGCGCTGGGGCTATGAGCTGCGCACGGTCGGCACCAACGAAACCGCCGCTGTTTATGCAGGCATGCCGGTGCCGCGCCTGATTATCATAGCAATGGTGATTTCCGGCGCGCTGGCGGGGCTTGCCGCCATCAACGAGGTGATGGGCGTGCAGCATCGGCTGGTGATGAACTGGACTGGCGGCGTCGGCTATGTCGGCATTGCCGTGGCCTTGATGGGCCGGAATCACCCGGTCGGTATTGCGCTGTCGGCGCTGCTGTTCGGCGCGCTCTATCAGGGCGGCTCCGATCTTGCCTTCGAGATTCCCGCCATTACCCGCGAGATGATCGTCGTCATCCAGGGGCTTGTTATCCTCTTCTGCGGCGCGCTGGAAAACCTGTTCCGCGCGCCATTGGAAGCCTATTTCAAACCGAAAAGCGCTTAAGGGAGGCCGGAAATGGATATGCTCGTTTCCATGCTCGACGCCACCTTCCGCGTGGCAACGCCGCTGGTGTTAGCCGGATTGGCGGGGCTGTTTTCCGAACGCTCCGGCGTTGTCGATATCGGGCTTGAGGGCAAGATGCTGGCCGCCGCCTTTGCGGGCGGATCGGTGGCCTTCATTGCCGCCGATCCCTGGGTCGGCCTGCTTGCGGCCATGCTAACCGCCTGGGGCCTGTCGATGGTCCACGCTTTCGCCTGCGTCACCCATAACGGCAATCAGATGGTCTCGGGCATGGCGATCAATATCGTCGCCGCCGGGATCACGCCGACGCTAGCCTCGGCCTGGTTCCACGAAGGCGGGCGCACGCCGGTTCTGCCGACGGAAGGGCGGTTCCGGCCCATCGATCTGCCTTTGGCGGAAACCGTCAAAGACGTGCCGATCCTCGGGCAACTTTATAGCGACGTGATTTCCGGCCATACCGCCCCGGTCTACCTGACCGCGCTGATCGTGCCGCTGGTGGCCTATATCCTCTATAAAACCCGCTTCGGGCTGCGCTTAAGGGCCGTGGGGGATAATCCGCACGCGCTTGATACCGCCGGGGTCAGCGTCTCCCGCACGCGCTATCTAGCGCTCTCCTGCAACGGCCTGCTCTGCGGGATGGCCGGGGGCTATCTTTCCATCGCCCAGTCGAGCGGCTTCTTGCAGGATATGACCGCCGGGAAAGGCTATCTGGCGCTGGCCGCCCTGATCTTCGGCAAGTGGAAGCCCTGGCCGACCCTCTTCGCCTGCCTGCTCTTTGCCTTTACCGACGCGCTGCAAGTGCGCCTGCAAGGCGTGGCCCTGCCGGTGATCGGCGAAGTCTCGGTGCAGTTCATCCAGGCCGTACCCTATATTCTCACCGTCCTGCTGCTGGCCGGGTTCGTCGGAAAAGCCGTCGCGCCCAAAGCCATCGGCCTGCCCTATGTGAAATCCCGATGACCGATACAATCGACTTCAAAGCCCTGGTGTCCGCTGCGATGGCGATTCGTGGGCGTGCTTATGCCCCCTACTCCAACTATCACGTTGGCGCCGCGCTGCTGACGCCGAGCGGAAAGATCTTCGTCGGCGCGAATGTGGAAAACGCCGCCTATCCGCAAGGGGCCTGCGCCGAAACCTGCGCGATTGGCACCATGATCGCGGGCGGCGAGCGACGCTTGACAGCGGTCGCCGTCATCGGCTCCGGCCCCGATCTCTGCACGCCCTGCGGCGGGTGCCGCCAGCGCCTGTTCGAGTTCGGCCCGGCGGAAACCCCGGTGGCGATTGCAGCGGCGGATGGGACGTTCGAAGTGGTGACGCTTGGAGAATTGCTCCCCCGTGCTTTCGGCCCCAATCATCTACCGGATGCGCCCCTGGCATGAGCGGTGGCCTCACCACCGATTTTTGGCTGCGCGCCCATATCCGGCGCTGGAACGACCGGGGCATCTCGATGATGGTCCGCCATAAGGGCGACCCGCAGGCGGGCGCAGTCCTGGTGGTCATCAATCAAGGCGCGACCGGCTGCACTGTATTGACCCAAACCCGCACGCTGGAGGGGGAAAAGGCGTGGCTGCGCGCCTCTGGCCCCGACCCCATCGCCGAAGCCGACGCCGAAGAAACCATCTCCCGTGCCCGCCGACGCGATCCCGACCTATGGGTCGTGGAAATCGACGACCGCGAGGGCCGCCACCCGTTCGAGGAGCCGATTCTATGAGCCTGGACCCAACCGCCGCGATTGAGACTATTCGCGCCAAAGCCCCCGGCTTTACCCCGCGCGTCGCCATCATTCTGGGGTCAGGCCTCGGCGGGTTGGCCGATCAGATCGAAAACCCGATTATGATTCCCTACGCCGAGATTCCCGGCTTTCCGCGCTCCACCGTCGCGGGGCATTCCGGCGAGCTGGTTCTGGGCACCCTCGGCGGCGTTACCATTACCGGGTTCAAAGGCCGCAAGCATGTCTATGAGGGCGAAGGGCTCGCGGGGATGGCGGTGCCGATCCGGGCGATGAAGGGGCTGGGGGCGGAGCTTTTGATCGTCACCAATGCAGCGGGCTCGCTGCGGCTCGATTTGGAGCCGGGGAAACTCATGCTGATGTCCGATCATATCAATCTGATGAACGGCAATCCGCTGATTGGCCCGAACGACGAGACCATCGGCCCACGCTTTCCACCGATGGCCAATGCCTATCATGCCGCCACCCGCGCCAAGCTTCGCGCGACCGCAGAAAAACTGGGGATTGAGCTGCAAGAGGGTACCTATATCGCCGTGACCGGCCCCTGCTTCGAGACCCCCGCCGAGATTAGAGCCTTCCAGCGTTTAGGGGCGGATGCCGTCGGCATGAGCACGGTGCCGGAAGTTATTCTCGCGCGCCATTGCGGTTTAACCGTCGCTGGGGTATCAGCCATCACCAACCTCGGTGAAGGTCTCAGCGATACCGCCTTAAGCCATGCCCACACGCTGGCCTTGGCGGGACAAGCCGGGAAAGACCTGACCCGGCTGGTCATCGCCTTTCTGGAGGATTTCGGGACATGAGCCTGACGGAAACCGCCGCGCGCGCGCTGGCCCTGCTGGACCTGACCTCGCTGAACGATACGGATACGGACGCAACCATCCGCGCCCTGTGCGATAAGGCCGTGACCCCCGCCGGGCCGGTCGCCGCCATCTGTATCCATGGGCCGTTCGTGGCGCTGGCCAATGGGTTGCTCGATCAGCGCATCGGGCTTGCGACCGTGGTGAATTTCCCCGAAGGCACCCAAGAGCGCAAAACCATCGAAGCCGATATTAAGGCCGCGCTGGTGGCCGGGGCCGACGAGATTGATCTGGTCTTCCCTTGGCAGGCGTTTCTGTCGGGCAAACGCACCTTTGCGCGCGATATCGTTGCGGCGGCGCGGGCGGTGTGCCCGACCGGGGTGATCTTAAAGGTCATCTTGGAAACGGGTGAGCTTGCGAACCCGACCGCCATCCGCGAGGCCTCGGAAGCCGCCATTCTCTCGGGCGCGGATTTCCTCAAAACCTCCACCGGCAAAACCCCCGTGGGGGCGACGCTGGAAGCCGCGCGCATTATGCTCTCGGTGATCCATGATATGGACCCGGAAGTCGGCTTCAAAGCCTCCGGCGGCGTGCGCACGGGGGCCGATGCGGCGGCGTATCTCGCCGTCGCGGATGAGATCATGGGGCCAAGTTGGGCCACGCCCGAAACTTTCCGCTTCGGGGCCTCGTCCCTGCTGGATGATCTGCTGCGCACGCTGGGGCACACCTCCCCCACGGCGGAACCCTCGCGCGCTTCTTACTGAGATTTGACATGACCTTTCTTCCGCAAGAATTGATCCGCAAAAAGCGCGACGGTAATGCCCTGACCGCTGAGGAAATCGCTTTTATCGTCCAAGGAATCACGACGGGCAGCATGGCCGACGAGCAGGTCGGGGCCTTTGCGATGGCGGTGTTCTTCCAAGGCATGAGCATGGACGAGCGCATTGCGCTGACCTGCGGCATGCGCGACAGCGGCACCGTGCTGGATTGGAAACCGCAAAACCTCGGGCGGCCCGTGGTCGATAAGCATTCGACGGGCGGGGTTGGCGATAAGGTGAGCCTCATGCTCGCGCCGATTGTAGCGGCCTGCGGGGCTGCCGTGCCGATGATCTCCGGGCGGGGCTTGGGGCATACCGGCGGCACGCTGGATAAGCTGGAAAGCATTCCCGGTTACAACGCCATCCCCTCGCCGGAACTCTTCGCCAAGGTGACGAAGGAG